>RFJD01000111.1 GCA_003695015.1 Verrucomicrobiota bacterium
TGCCGGAGGTCGTCCGGACCGGACGCCCGGTTCCGCGCGACCGGAGGCCGGCGGAGGAATTCGCCCGGTTCGTCGAGGCGCTGTTCGCAGGGAACTTGCCGGCGGCGCAGGCGTTGCAGGCCCATCTCGGGCTGCGGCAAACCACCGCGCCCTGCCGGGTGCTGGACCTGGGGGCGGGGTCGGGCGTCTGGGGCATCGGGCTGGCCGAAGGGGCGCCCCAAGTCCGGGTGACGGCCGTGGACTGGCCGGAGGTGCTGGCGGTGGCGCGCCGGTTGGCGGCCGAACACGGCGTGGCCGAGCGGTTCCGGTGGATCGAGGGCGATTTCTTCGAGGTCGGGCTGGGGAACGATTACGACTTGGTGGTGCTGGGGCACATCTTGCACAGCGAAGGCATCGAGCGGGTCCGGCGTTTGCTGGAGCGAAGCCACGAGGCCCTGCGGCCGGGGGGCCGGGTGGTGATTGCCGAGTTCCTTCCCGCGGACGATCGCTCGGGACCGCTGCAGCCGTTGCTGTTCGCGGTGAACATGCTGGTGAACACGGAGGCCGGGGACACCTACACGCTGGCGGAACTGACGGCCTGGCTGGAAGAGGCCGGCTTCGAAGCCGTCGAAACGCTGCCCGTTCCGGCGGTCTCGCCCTTGGTGCTGGCGCGCAAACCGGCTCGCTGAAGCGCACGGGCCACGCCGGGCGGGACGACGAAAGGGCCATGGCGCCCCGCCGGGCGCCGCTCCGGTTCAGGGCGAGCTGTTGGCCAGTTCGCGAATGGCCGCGGCCCGGCGGTTCCAACGTTCCGCCAGCTCGCGGACCAGGTCCGGTTTCTCGCCGGCGAGGTTGTGGATTTCGCCGCGATCGCGGCTCAGGTCGTAGAGTTCCCAAGGCGAATCGGCCCCGGCGGCGACGATCTTCCAGTCGCCGACGCGCAAGGCGCGGTTGCCCTCGTGGTACCACCAGAGTTCGTCGTGGAGGGGGCGTTCGTCGCCGGTCAGGACGGGCAGGAGGCTGTGGCCGGGTTTGGGCGGCACGTCCACGCCTTTCCAGCGGCGGGGCGGTTCCACGCCGGCCAGCTCGAGCACGGTGGGGACGATGTCGATGAAATGGGCGGGCGTGCGCCGGAAGGCGCCGCGGTCATGGAGCTGTTTGGGCCAGTGAACGATCAGGGGCGTCGAGATGCCGCCTTCGTGGACCCAGGTTTTGTGGCGGCGGAAGGGGGTGTTGGCGAAGGAGGACCAACCGGGGCCCAGGCAGAGGAAGGTGTCGGCCGAGCCCATGGGCGCGGTGGGATCGTGTCCGTCGCCGCGGACCATGATTTCGGCGCTGGCGCCGTTGTCGGAGCAGAAGAAGATCAGGGTGTTGTCGAAGGCGCCCATGCGTTTGAGCTGGTCGAGGATGCGGCCGATTTCGCGATCCATGCGATCCACCATGGCGGCGTGGATGGCCATCTTGGTGGCTTGGAAGCGGCGTTGCTCGGGGCTGAGCTCGATCCACGGCACGGGCCGGTTGGTTTCGCCGGGCCCGAGCACCTTGAACGCGTCCGGGAAGTGGTAGGGCGGGCCGACCTCGCGTTCCATGGGCGGGAGGGGATGGTTGACCAGGCCCATGGCGACCATCCGTTCGTAGCGGTCGCGCTGGAGGCGGTTCCAACCGGCCAGATACCGGTCGCGATATTTGGCGATGTCCTCCGGCAGGGCTTGGAGCGGGAAATGCGGCGAGGTGAAGCAGACGTAGTGGAAGAACGGCCGGTCGGGATACTGCTCGGCGTGTTCCTGAAGGCACTGGATGGCGTGGTCGGCGATGTGGGTGGTGAGGTAGAAGCCGGAACCGCGCTCGACCGGCGGCAGCGGTTGGTCGTCCAGCAGGTGTTTCTTGGGGCTGAAGAAACGATTGTGGTCCTCGATGCTGTAGGAGTGGTCGAAACCGCCGGCCAACCGCTTGCCGTCGATGTGCCATTTGCCGGAGTGATAGCAGCGGTAGCCGGCCGGTTTGATCAACTCCGGCAACAACGGCGCCCAAGCCGGCCGCCGGCCCCCGGCGCCGCCGCGGACTCCGGGCATCTTGTCGCGTCGGATCGCCTGGGCGTAGTAGCCGGTCATGACCACCCCGCGCGAGGGCCAGCAGCGGGCGGTGTTGTAAAACTGGGTGAAACGGAGGCCGTCGCGGGCGAGGGCGTCGAGATTGGGCGTCTGGATCTCGCCGCCGTAACAGCCGAGGTCCGAATAGCCGAGGTCATCGGCCAGGATGAACAGGATGTTCGGGCGGCTCCCGGCGAGCGGGTGGTTGGCGGCCGGGAGGGGCGCCGCGCCCAAGGCGGCCAGGGCCGCGAGGCCGGCCAGACGTCGCACCGAAACGCTGAAAACCGCGGATTTCATGGCGAATGTCTCGGACAGTGGTTCGTGGCAGTCAATCCGGAAGTTGGCGCTGCCGGGAGCGCCGGCTTCCAGCCGGCCGGTGCGGCCGGGTGTTTCGGGGCACTCAATCGGAAAGTCTTCGCAGCAGCAGAAGGCGGAACTCCATGGCCTGACGGCCTGGGATTTCGGGAGCGCTGAGTTCGAGGCGGCCGCGGCCGGCGGGCAGGTCGATGGTTCCCATGCGCCAAGGCCGCCAGTCCTTGACGTAGGATTCCTGGCGGGGAACGCGGTCCTGAACCATGCCCACCAACGGCGGGTCATGCGGCTCGGTCAGCCGGGCGGTGAGCGTGCGGTCGCCGAACCGCAGTTGGATGAGCGCGCCGACGTCGGCCGGCGGGCAATCGTAATAAACAGTGGCTTCATAACGACCGGGGCGAAGGACCTCGACGTCGTAAACGATCCGGTCCTCCGGGCTCTTCCAGTCGATCAGGTAGGCGCAATTGGGCCAGCGGCCGCTGAAATGGACGTGGCCGGACGGTCGGGCGTCGCGGGCGGGAAGCTGGGTGCCGGGTTCGCCCGCGTAACCCACCGGGAAGGGGCGGTCATCCGGCCCCAGCTCGGCCAGCACCCCGGCTTTCCAGCGTTCGACCGCCCGGCGGAGGCGGGCGGCGACCTGCGGGTGTTGGGCGGCGACGTCGTGGCGTTGGCCGGGATCGGCCTCCATGTCGAACAGGGCGCCTTGGTGATCGAGCCGGAAGCGTTGGGAGCGGACACTCACCCGGCCCCGCCAATGCGAGAAAAGGAGGCGGTCTTCCGGCCAGCCCGAGCCGTCTCCCAGCAGCAAGGGCCGGAGGCTCCGGCCGTCCAAGGGCTTGTCGCCCACGCGGGGGATGCCGGCCAGGTCGAGCAGCGTGGGCAGCAAATCGATCGCGGCGGCGATCTGCGGGATGCGGCGGCCGGCGGGGATGCGGCCGGGCCAACGGATCAACAGCGGCGAACGCACGCCGCCTTCGTCCACCCAACCCTTGCGGCCTTTCATGCCGCCGTTCCACCGCCAACTGTTCGGGCCGTTGTCGCTGAAGTAGAGCACGATGGTGTTCTCCGCCAGTCCCAGCCGGTCCAACTGCCTCAGCACGCGGCCGACGTTCCAGTCGATGTTCTCCACCATGGCCAGCGCCGCCCGCGTGAAGGCGGGATCCTCCTTCTCCGGGTCGCGGTTTCGCATCGTCAGCTCCGCGTGGGCGAACTTCCGGTAAAACCGTTCGGGCACCTGCATGGGGGCGTGGGGGACGTTGAACGGGAGATAAACGAAGAACGGCTCATGGCGGTGCTGCTCGATGAAGGCCATGGCGTGTTCCGTGCAATCATCGGGCAGATAGCCGCGGCCCTGCACCAAGCGGCCGTTGTGGTCGAGCAGGGGGCTGAAGTAGTGCCCCCAGTGACCCGAGGTGAACCCGTAGAAGTCTTGGAAGCCGCGGGCATTGGGGTGGTAGGGCCCCTGGGTGCCGTTGTGCCACTTGCCAAAGGCGCCGGTGGCATAACCGGCGGCCCGGAACGATTCGGCGATGGTGCGTTCGTCCAGATCGAGGCGTTCGCCGCCTTCGCCGGTGCTGTACACCCCGCCCCGGGGATGATAGCGGCCGGTGAGGAACTCGGCCCGGGTGGGGGAACAAACGGCGCAGACATAGAAGTGCTCGAACAACGCCCCGTCGCGGGCGAGCGAATCGATGTTCGGGGTTGCCAGGTTCCGGTTTCCGTGGATGCTCAGGTCCCCCCAACCCTGATCGTCGGCCAGAAAAACCACCACGTTGGGCCGGCTGCCGGCCCCGGCGGGCAGGCCGGCGACCGGCAGGGCGAGAGCCAGCAGCCCCGCGGCAATGATCCGGAAGTGGCGCATGGACCGCAGCATGCCCCGGCCCCGCCCGACGGGCAAGCCGGGGTTCGCTTGACGGCCTCCGGACCTTCGGAAAAGGTGGGGTCATGATGAGCCGGATGGAGAAGCTGTTGCCTCGGGTTGGCTTGGTATTGGTCCTGGGTTTGACGGTCTCCGGTTGCGCCGCCTCTTCGGGAAAACGCGGCGTGGCGCGGGTGAAGGCGGTGCGGACCGTGCGGGCGCCGGAGCACTTGCTTTGGTACCAGCAGCCGGCCAGGGACTGGGAAAAGCAGGCCCTGCCGGTGGGCAACGGCCGGCTCGGCGCGATGGTCTTCGGCCAGCCGGCCGAGGAACGCATCCAGCTCAACGAGGACACGCTGTGGTCCGGCGGCCCGCGGGACTGCAACAATCCCGAGGCGCTGGCCCACTTGGACGAGGTCCGGCAACTGCTCTTCGCCGGCAAGCCCGGGGAGGCGTTCCGGCTGGCCAAGCGTTACCTCATGGGCAAGCCGATGACCCTCCGCCCCTATCAGACCCTGGGCGATCTCCGGCTGACCTTCCCCGGCCACGAAAACTTCACCGACTACCGCCGCGAACTGGACCTCGAAACCGGCCTCATGCGCATCCGCTATCGGGTGGGCGGCGTCGAGTACACGCGGGAAATCTTCGCCAGTCACCCGGACCAGGTGCTGGTCATTCGCCTGACCAGCTCGGCGCCCGACGGATTGACCTTCTTCGCCACCCTCACCCGGCCGGAGCGGGTCGAGTTGTCCGTCGCCGACGGGAACGTTCTGATCATGGACGGCAACCTCGACGGGGGCGAGGGGCTGGACTTTCGGGCCGCCTTGCGGGTGGTCAACGAGGGCGGCCGGGTCTTCGCGCCGGGACGCCGCCTCGAAGTCCGCGGGGCGCGCTCGGCCACGCTGTTGCTGGGGGCGGCGACGAGTTTCGGAGGGCGGGACGCGGCCACGGATGCGCGGCGGTCGGTGGACCTGGCGGCGGCCAAGAGCTACGACGCCCTCAAGGCCGCGCACGTCCGGGACTACCAAGCTTTGTACGGCCGGGTGCGGCTGGATCTGGGCGGGCCGGCCTCGTACCTGCCCACCGACCAGCGTTTGCAGCGCGTCCGGGAAGGCTGGCCGGATCCGGGCCTCGAGGCCTTGTTGTTCCAGTACGGGCGTTACCTGCTGATCTCCAGCTCCCGGCCCGGCGATCTGCCGGCCAACCTGCAGGGCTTGTGGGCCGACGGATTGAAGCCGCCGTGGAACAGCGACTACCACCTGAACATCAACCTCCAGATGAACTACTGGCCCGCCGAGGTGGCCAACCTTTCCGAATGCGCCGAGCCGTTGTTCATGTTGATCGAATCGCTCCGTGAACCGGGCCGCCGGACCGCCCGCATCCACTACGGCGCCGGCGGTTGGGTGGCGCATCACATCACCGATGTCTGGGGATTCACCGTCCCGGGCGACGGACCGCAATGGGGCTTGTGGCCGATGGGAGCCGCCTGGCTTTGCCAGCATCTCTGGGAGCACTACGCCTTCACCCAAGACCGCGAGTTTCTCCGCCGGCGCGCCTGGCCGGTCATGCGCGAGGCGGCCGAGTTCTTCTTCGACTACCTGGTCGAAAGCCCGCAGGGGTACCTGGTCACGGGTCCGTCCATCTCGCCGGAGAACCGCTACCGCCTCCCGGACGGAACCGAGGGCGTGCTGTGCATGGGGCCGACCATGGACATCGAGATCCTGCACGACCTGTTCACCAACTGTCTGGAAGCCGCGGCCGTCTTGGGCATCGAGGACGACTTCACGCGCCGGGTGCGCGAGACGATGAAACGCCTGCCGCCGCTGCGGATCGGCAAGCACGGCCAGATCATGGAATGGCAGGAGGACTACGACGAACCCGAGCCCGGCCACCGGCACATCTCGCACCTGTTTGCCCTTCATCCCGGCCGCCAGATCAGCCGGCACCGCACGCCGGAGCTGGCTCAGGCCGCGCGGCGCACCATCGAACGCCGCCTGGCCCACGGCGGCGGACACACCGGCTGGAGCCGCGCATGGATCATCAACTTCTGGGCCCGGCTGGGCGACGGCGAACAGGCCCACCATCACCTGGTCGAGCTGCTCAAGCGCAGCATCGCGCCGAACCTGTTCGACCTGCATCCGCCGTTCCAGATCGACGGCAACTTCGGCGCCACCGCCGGCATTGCCGAGATGCTGCTCCAGAGCCACGAGGGCGCCCTCGAACTGCTGCCGGCCCTGCCCAAGGCGTGGGCTGAAGGCTCGGTCCGCGGCCTGCGCGCCCGGGGCGGTTTCGAAGTGGACATCGCCTGGCGCGAGGGCCGGTTGCGCTCGGCCGAAATCCGTTCCCTGGCCGGCCGGCCGCTGCGGTTGCGCCTGCCGGGCGAGGTGCGAATCCGGCGGGACGGTCCCGGCGGTCGCGTGGTGCGCCTCCGGGAAGTCGAACCGGGTGTGGTGGAAGTGCCGACCCGGCGCGGCGAACGCCTCTGGATCGAACCGGCCTCCTGACCATGATGCCGCCGCGACTCAGTCCGGACGAACGCAGCCTGCTGTTGGAGCTGGCGCGGGAGACTATCGCCACCCGGCTGCGCGAAGGGCGCATGCCGGCGGTGGGCGGAGACTACTTGCCGCCACGGCTGGCCGAACCGGCGGCCTGTTTCGTGACGCTGACCAAGGACGGCGCCTTGCGCGGGTGCATGGGGACGCTGGAGCCCCGCTGGCCGCTGTATCGCGCGGTGATGGAGAACGCCGCCAAAGCCGCCTTCGGCGATCCGCGTTTCCCGCCGGTGACGTTGGAGGAGCTGCCGGAACTGCACATCGAGATCAGCGTGCTTTCGCCGGTGCGGGTGCTGCCGGCCCGGACGCCGGAGGAAAAACTGGCCGCGCTCGAACCGGGCCGGCACGGCGTCATCCTGCGCGCCCGGGGACTGACGGCGACCTACCTGCCGCAGGTCTGGGAAAAACTGCCGGATAAGGAGCTGTTCCTGGCGAGCCTCAGCCGGAAGGCGGGGCTGGACCCGGCGGCTTGGCGGTCGCCGGAGGCGATCCTGGCCGTGTACGAGGTCGAGTCGTTCGAGGAGCCGGAACCGGGCGGCTTGGTGTGAGGCCCGGGCCCGTGTGCAGGTGGGTTCGGGCCGGGTCCGGAGGGCTTTCCGGCGCCTCAACGGCCGGGGGGTTCGGCGGTGTAGAGTTCGGGCTTCAGGACCCCGACGAAGGGGAGGTTGCGATAGCGTTCGGCATAGTCGAGGCCGTAGCCCACGACGAATTCGTTCGGGATCTCGAAGCCCACGTAGTCCACGTACACCGGTTGCTGGCGCCGGGCCGGTTTGTCCAAGAGCACGCAGGTGCGCAGGCGGCGGGGTTTGAGCCGGCGAATGCGTTCCTGCACGGCGGCCAGGGTGTTGCCGGTGTCCAGGATGTCGTCCACCAGCAGCACGTCCCGGCCGCGCGCCTCGAGGCGGAGTTCCTTGGTGAAAACCAGTTCCGCCGGCCGGGTGCCTTCGCGGTAGCTGGAGACCCCCACGAAGTCCAGCCGCAGCGGCATGGTCAGGTGGCGCAGCAAATCGGCCATGAACATGAGCGTGCCGGTGAGGATGGGCACGACCAGCAGGTCCGCATGGGCGTGGTCGCGGGTGATGGCGTGGGCGAGTTCGCGGACCCGGCGGCGGAGCTGGGCTTCGGTGATGAGCACGCTCTGGAGTTCACCCCGCCAACGGGCGGGAACGATGTTGGGCCGGAGGATGCGGCGGCCGGCCTCGACCGGCGGAGGCAAAGGTTGGGCGGGTTCAGATGTGCCGGGAGTCGTCATGGTCTTTCTCGGTGTAGCCGGTTTCCTGCCGCCGGAAGTTGACCTCGTTTTTCTTCACGTAGGCTTGGAAGACGTCGTCGGCGCTCATGCCCAGCACCTGGGCCAGGCTGATGAGGAAATGAAACAGGTCCACCACCTCGACGCGGGCGTTTTGTTCGTCGAACTTCTGGTACCGGGCCCACCACTTCCAGGGAACGCTGTCGGTCAGCTCGGCGATTTCCTGGGACATGGCCCGGCAGTAGTTCAGGATCCACTCGATTTTCTGGGCCTCGGTCAGGTCGCCCGTGGGGACGCCGATCCGTTCGTTCAGGGCTCGTTGCATCCGCCACAGCTCGCGCAGTTGGTCGTTTTCCGGCGCCGTCATGGCGGGAGGATTCGGGCCGGCCGGGCCGCGGGCAAGCGTCGAGTCCGGCGCGGGGGCGGGTTCGGGTTTGGGCGGGAAGGCGGCTTCCAAGACGGCCCAGACCCAGCGTTCCACGCCCGGTTCCTGGCTGGCGCGCGGGCCGGCGCAATTGAGGCGGCGGATGCGGTGGGTGCGGATGAAGTCCCGCAATTGGGCGGCGGCCTTTTCGGGGCCGAGCTGGCTGGGCAGGTGAAGGCAGGGCTTGTGGAAGTTGCGGGCCATGTCGCGGGTGAAGGCCGAACCGCCATGGAGTTCCGGACGCAGGGAGAAGATCACCGTGCCGTCGGAGTCGCGGACATTCCACGTGGTGCGCTGGGCGCCGTCGCCGCTGGGCGTCTCGCGCAAGCGGTAGCCGCCGGGGATGGGGCCGTTTTCGGCGAGGCGACCGCGCGGACACCAGCCGCCGTGGGGCACGCCGCGGGCAATGGCCCAGTCCAGGGCGGCGCGATCGGCGCCGGTCTGACCGCCGGAAACGATCTTGAAGCCGGGCGGCAAACCCGGCGGGGGCGTGGGGACGTCGGGATCAGGCTTCACGGTAACGTTGGGCGATGGGCAGCCGCCGCCCCATGCCGAAGGCCTTGCTGGTGACCTTGAGGCCGGGGGCGGCCTGCCGGCGCTTGTATTCGCTCAAGTCGATGAGACGGACCACCCGCCGGACGACCTCGCGGTCGAAGCCGGCTTGGACGATCTGCTCGAGGGAACGCCCCTCGACGACGTAGGCCTCGAGGATGGCGTCGAGCATCTCGTAGGGCGGCAGGGAATCCTGGTCGGTCTGGCCGGGCCGCAACTCGGCCGAGGGCGGTTTGGTGAGGCAGGCGGTGGGGATGATTTCGCGCTCCCGGTTGATCCAGCGGGCCAGCCGGTACACGGCGGTCTTGGGCAGGTCGTTGATCACGGCCAGGCCGCCGCACATGTCGCCGTAAAGGGTGCAGTAGCCGACGGCCAGTTCGCTCTTGTTGCCGGTGGTCAGCAACAGGGAACCGAACTTGTTGGACAGGGCCATGAGGATGACGCCCCGCAACCGCGCCTGGATGTTTTCCTCGGTGACGTCCTCGGGCAGGTCGCGAAACACCGGCGCCAGCGACTCCTTGAGCGCCTGAAAGGCCGGTTCGATGGGGATCACGTCGAACCGGATGCCCAGGTTGCGCGCCAGGGCTTCGGCGTCGCGCAGGCTGCCCTCGGAGGAATAGCGCGAGGGCAGGGCGACGCCGTGGACGTTTTCCGGGCCGAGCGCCGCCACCGCCAGCGCGGCGGTCACCGCCGAGTCGATCCCGCCGCTCAATCCCAGCACCGCCGAGCGGAAGCCGCACTTGTACAGGTAATCCCGCAGGCCCAGCACCAGGGCGCGATGCAGCTTTTCCTCGTCGGCGGGTTCGCCGGGCGGGGCCGTCAGCGGCGTCCCCTCGGTGTCCACCACCACCAGGTCCTCGGCGAACAACGCTCCGCGGGCGAGGACGCGCCCCTCGCGATCGAGCGCCAGGCTGGCGCCGTCGAAGATCAACTCGTCGTTGCCGCCGACGCTGTTGCAATAGAGCAACGGCACGTGCAGCCGGCGGGCCAGGGTGGCGAGCATTTCGTGGCGGACGCGGTTCTTGCCCAGATGCCACGGCGAGGCCGAGAGGTTGAGAAGGCAGCGGGCACCGGCGGCGACCAGTTCGGCGGCGGGATTCCGGCGGTAGCGTCGGCGCGGCCAGACCGGGGCGTCGGTCCAGACGTCCTCGCAGATGGTCAACCCCAGCACGTGGCCGTTCCACTCGACCGGTTCGTTCTCCGCGGCCGGCTCGAAGTAACGGTCCTCGTCGAAAACGTCGTACGTCGGCAGCAGCGTCTTGTGGCGGATGGCGACGATGCGGCCTTCGTGCAGGAGGGCGGCGGAATTGGTGGCCTCGCGGCCTTCGCCGGAACGGTTGCGGTCCACGTAGCCGACCACCACGGCGGTGCGGCCGATCTCGGCGGCGAGGGCTTCAAGGCACTGGCGGCTGCGGTTCAGGAAGGACTCCCGCAGGAGCAGGTCGCGCGGCGGATAGCCGGTGATGGCCAGTTCCGGCGTGACCAGCAACTCCGCGCCGGTGGCCTCCGCCCGGCGCAGCGCCTCGCGGATGAGCCGCAGGTTGCCGTCGAAATCGCCGATGGTCGTGTTGATCTGGGCGAGGGCGGCTTTCATGTCAGCGTCGGGGTTGGAGGGTGCGCCAGTCGATCTCCGGCAACGGACCGCGCGCGGTGCTGACGATCATGCCCGGCCGGATGCCGTTCCGGGCGAACCAGCCCTGGGGCACCTCGAGCGCGTACTGGACGCGGTCGCTGGCGGAATCGACCGGCGTTTCGTCCAGCGGTTGCAGGTCATGGATCTCGAGGATCTCGCCCTCCGGGCTGAGGTAGGCCACCGAGAGGGGAATGCGGGTGTTGCGCATGTAGAAGGAACGCGGTTCGGGCCGGGCGAACACGAACAACATGCCGGTGCCCTCGGGCATCTCGGTCCGGTACATCATCCCGGTGGCGATCTCGTGGACGGCCCGGGCGATCTCGGCCTCGAGTTCGGCCGGCCCGATGTAGAGCTTGAGCGTGGGGAGCTTCGGCTGGGCGTGGTCGAGGTACAGGTGCGGTCCATCGGCATCGTCCTGCTTGGGCGGGGCGGCGGTGGTGGATTCCGGGGCGGCCTGCCGGCATCCGATGCCCATCGCCATCCATCCGGTCAGAATCGCCACGAGCCCCCATCGACCCGCCGGCAGGGAAAGCGGGCCGGATCGCGGGCGACTGCGCCAACGTGCATCCATGCGGGGAGCTTGGCCCCGCCATGGCCGCGAGGCAATGCCGGCGTGGCCCGGGGGGAACAAGATGGTTGCCCCGGAGGTGGGGAGGATTGTGCTGCAGGCTTCCAGCCTGCGGTGACCGGGGTGAACGCAAACACGCGAAGGCGCGAAGACGCGAGGAGGGACATGGGGTGCAGGCAAGATGCCCGCACCACAAGGGAGTTGTTGGTGTGGTGGAGGTTTCCAGCCTGCAGGGGCGCCGGGATGATGGAGGCGACGGGGGTGAACGCTTGCATCTTGGAGTGCAGTCCCACTGCGGCGGGACCGCTTTCCAAAGCGCCGGAGGGCCGGCGCAGTCCAAAAGGGAGGGTGGTGCAGGCTTCCTGTTGGCGCATCCGCCTCGTGAGCTCGGCGGCCACGGTTGGTGCGCGTAGCGGCCGACGTGAGGAGGCCGGGCAACGTCTTCGATCTCCCTCCGAGGGAGAGGATCGGGAAGACCGGGCGATCTTTGCCGGTCGCCCGGTCGATTGGCGTGACGGGCTTGCGCCGGGCCGGAGCGGCCGGTTTGTCGGTCTCTTTGACCTGTGAAAAAAAGCTTGTTTTACAAGGTGCGCTTGGCCAAGCTTAGCCGTCACTATGAAGAAATCTTCTATCCTGTTCCTGTTAGGGCTGGGTGCGGCTTGCGGGTTGCACGCGGCGTCGGTCGTCATGTACGGCACGATCGGGGTTGGCAGCACCCCCAGCACCTTGGTGCGGCTTGATCCGGCCA
>RFJD01000539.1 GCA_003695015.1 Verrucomicrobiota bacterium
CAAGACCGGCCACCTCCGCCACGTCCACGCCTTGTCCGGCTGCTTCTGGAAGGATGGCGAACCGGTCCTGGTCTTCAGCGTGCTCGTCAACGAGGCCGTTGCCCCGGCTCCGACCTCCGAAGCCGACCCCGTTTGCGCCCGCATTGACGCCATCCTCCGCCAGGTGGCCGGGACCCTCCAAACCGCCACCCTCTGAGCTCCACGCCTTGCCGTCCCGGTTTCCAAGTCGCAAAGGCTGCCCCGCCTCTTCCCGCGGCCGACGCAAACCACACCAATTCCGTCTTGACGCCCGCCGCAGGAAACCAGCTTAATGAGTCTGTAAACCGATCGCGCCGTGGTGCAATAGACCATCAAAGCTGGCGGCCGCACGAAGGCCCTATCGGCGAAGCTTGTTCGGCGCAAGAAGAATCAAGTTTGCGTGAAAGACTCATAACGCCGTGAGCATCGAAATAAAGTTCGACATCCCGCTGGTTGCGGCCTTGGCACTCAGGGAGAAGCAGATTCAGCAGAACTACCGGCCCATAATAGCCGTTCATAAGTGGTTTGCGCGGCGTCCAGGTACGCTGTTCCGGTCACTGATACTCGCCGAGTTTGGCGACGCACCGCTTGCCGACAGTTACTTTCGGGCCAATGAGTTTCCAGGGCGTACAGTTGCCGACCCATTCATGGGTGGCGGTACGCCTCTGATCGAAGCTAACCGCGTCGGCTGCGACGTAATCGGCTTCGACATAAATCCGATGGCGGCATGGATCGTTCGCGAGGAAATCGAGCATCTAGATGTGGATGCCTATCAGGAGGAAGCAAGCCGGTTACTAAGCAAGCTTCGCGCCGCAATCGGCGACCTTTACGTGACGGATTGCCCGGTATACGGCGATACTGACGTACCAGTGAAGTACTTTCTCTGGGTGAAGACCATCAGGTGCGAGTCGTGCGGCGAGTCCGTTGATCTCTTTCCCGGCTATCTTGTCTCGGAAGACGCCCGGCATCCAAAGAACGTACTGGTTTGCCCGAAATGCGGTGAGCTGAATGAGGTAGACGATCTCAAGGAGCTTGGTACTTGCCGGACGTGCGCTGCGCGCCTACGCGTTGAAGGTCCCGCCGGACGCGGCCGCTGTGCCTGTCCCCATTGCGGCTACGAAAACCGCTACCCGCGTACGGAGGATGGCCCGTTGCGCCATCGTCTGTTCGCGATCGAATACTACAATCCGAACCGGAAGGCCGTACATAAAGGACGCTTCTTCAAAAAACCGGATGCTAGGGACCTTGCGCGAGTTGCCGCTGCCGAGAAGCGCTGGCAGCGCGCGCGGCCGCGCTTCGTTCCCGATGAGGAAATCCTTGCGGGCGATGAAACCGACCGTCTCCGCCGTTGGGGCTATAGCCATTACCGGCAGATGTTCAATGAGCGGCAGCTTTTGGGCCTAGAATTTAGCTGCCGCTTGATTCAGGAGGTGAAGGACGATCGCGTGCGCCATGCGCTCGCGACGAACCTTTCGGACTTGCTGCGGTATCAGAACATGCTATGCCGGTATGACACTTGGGCCTTGAAGTCGCTCGATATCTTTTCGGTGCACGGATTTCCTGTTGGCCTTGTGCAGTGCGAGTCCAATGTGCTCGGAATTGTCAACGGGAACAATATCAATGTTGGTTCGGGCGGCTGGACGAATATCATCGAGAAGTACGCGAAGGCGAAACGCTACTGCGATGCGCCATTCGAGGTACGGCGGAAGGGTGCGCGCAACGTGCGTGTGCCGGTTCCGGAGGAGTGGATTGGCGAGCGGCGTAATGGCCGACGGCCGCGTAAGGTCGCCATTCACTGCCGCGATGCGGCCATGGCCAAAGTTGCGCCGAAGAGCTTGGATGCGGTGTTCACAGACCCGCCGTATTTCGGCAACGTGCAGTACGGGGAGTTGATGGACTTTTGCTATGTCTGGCTGCGGCGTCTTGTTGGCGCCGAGGCTGAAGGTTTTACCCGTCGATCGACACGCAGCAATGAGGAGCTGACCGGAAATGTCACCAAGGGACGGGATCTTGAGCACTTCACTGAAGGGCTTGCGCGGGTATTCACGAACATGGCGCATGCGCTTAAGCCCGGTGCGCCGTTGGTATTCACGTATCATCATAACAAACTGGAAGCGTATTTCGCTGTCGGCGTCGCGATCCTCGACTCCGGTCTGACCTGTTCGGCTTCGCTTCCGTGCCCCGCGGAAATGGGCGGATCGATCCACATTCACGGAACTGCGTCGTCCATCGTTGACACGATTTTTGTTTGCCGCGATAAGGGACGAGCACCCCGCCAATGGCTGTTCCAGTCCGCCGAGGAACTGGCGGCCATCGTCTCGCGAGACCTTTCTCAGCTTGCGGAGGCAGGCCGCAAGCCGAGCAGAGGTGACACCCGCTGCATTATTTTTGGCCATCTAACCCGCATGGCGGTCTGGAATCTTCGCAAGGGCTGGGACTCTGCACTGCCAATAGGTGAAAAGCTTGACAGATTCGCGGACGCGCTCGGACAGCTTGCAGACCCTGAAGAAGTGTCCGCCTGCGTCGTGTGTGACAAGCGAGTGTCTGCTCCTGCCGGGCCGCTGTTCGCGGCGGCTGAATCAAGAGAAAGGGCGCGAGATGCCGTCGCGTTTTGACGTCGATTACCGGGACCCCAATATTGCATGGGATGTCCTTATTGATGAAGTGTTCGGGGAGCTGACTTCGAGCTTTCTTGAAATGCCGAAGGGTGAGGGGTTTATCGACTACCAGACCTTCGAGAAAGGTTACCAGGCACTGAAGCGACACACGGACGCCTTTGCCAAGGTCACGACGGATTCTGTTTTCGCCGCTGTGCAGGAGGCCCCGATTGCTTTCATTGTGTTTCGCTGCATTCTCGGTTTCTCGCCGCCAGAATGGGCCTATGTGACAAGGGAGATGACGGGCATTGAGGTGGGGCAGAGTGCGGCCCGCTCTCTTGACCGCCGCATGCGGCTGAAGCCTATGACTCCGCTCAATGTAGCGAGCGGGGCTACGGTCCGCCGCATCCGCAGTATGATCGAGGCCGGTGTGCATCTGCTGGCTCAAGGTCCCGGTGTCGTGCCGCCGGGCGTCGTGCACCGGCTGGACAAGGCGGATACTGCGGGAGGGTTCAAGAGCCTGCAGCACATTGCGGACCTTGGCGCACCGTACTCCATGCTCCTTTACGAGCGTTTCCTTGGGCGTCCCTACGCGACGCATCGGGATTCCGTGAGCGAACTGGTTGGTGAGGTTGTTGAAGTGGCGGTTAAGAATGTTCTTACGCAGAGCAAAGTTAGCTTCCGCGAGACCAAGCGCGCTGAGCGGATTCCAGGATTTGATCAGGCTCCAGATTTCATCATACCCGATGAATTCGCCCCGGTCGCCATAATCGAAGCGAAGTTGACCGAAGACGACGGCACGGCGCGCGACAAGGTGGCCCGGGTACAGCGCCTGCGCACGCTTCGTGACGAGAAGGGCAAGGACTATGATGTCATTGCCTGCATTGCTGGACGCGGGTTCAAGGTGAGGCGCGAGGACATGCGGCGCCTGCTGCAGGCCACCGATGGCAAGGTTTTCACGCTGAGGACGATGCATCTGCTGATCGATCATACGCGCATTCGGGAGTATCGTGTGAGATGAAGATGTTGGCACGGCATCAGGTTGCGCCTAAGAGCGAGTCGCGGCGGACAGGCCGCTCTGCGGGCCGTCGCTGAACTGGCGCATCAAGCACAGATCATGTTCAAGCGACTGCTCAAGTTCGTGACGCCCTTTCGCCCCGATGCCAAGCTGCTCCAAGCGCGAGAGAAAGCTTATCTGCGCGCGTTTGGGGTCGGACCGCAGATACTGTGTTCCACGGATTGCAAAGCGCTGTGCATCGATCTTTGCGTGTTCCCCCTCATGGCCAGAGTGACGTCCATGCCGTGTTGACCGGCTGGCTTGCTCGGTGCTTTGATGGCGTGGCATGAGGCGTGGGCTTCTTGGCGGGGCGGGGCCGCGAATCGGGCGGCATGACGGGTTTTGAAGAGGGCGGCCCGAGGCCCTCCTTGCGGCGGCGGGCGTTGCGGCGGGTGGGGCCGGAGGACAAGCAGTCTGGTTTCATTACTGGTTGCGTGGCAGAGCACCAATGACATGAGGGAGTCATTGACGATGCGTAAATACACAACATCGGAAACCATTATCGCGAACGTTCCGTACGTTGTGATGGTTCTCTTGGGAGCGGTGACGTTGGCTTATACCGGTGGATGGTCCGCTTGGAGATTCGCGGGTGTTGTCGGCTATCTTGCCTACGGTATCGTGGGCGCTGTCTGGATCATGGTTTTCGTGTGTCCCTACTGCCAGTACTACGCGAGCACGGGATGTCCATGCGGCTACGGCATGATATCGGCCCGAATCGTCACGAAGGGGGACCGAGACTGTTTCGTGGAGAAGTTCAGGCGTCACATATTCGCCATCGTTCCGCTGTGGATCATACCGGTGGTCTGCGGCGGAATCGCGTTGTGGCGTTCCTTTTCGTGGCCGCTGGTCGGTCTGGTTCTGGCTTTTGTCGGGGAAGCGTGGGTTGTTCTGCCCATCGTGTCGAAAAAGCATGGATGCGCCGAGTGCCCCCAGAAGGAGCAATGCCCGTGGATGGCAAGAGGAGCGAAGGACGCCCAGCATCGGCCTGCTTGAGACCGCTGACAACCGTGTGCCGCGGGAGCGCATGCGCCAGACGCCCCGGCGCGCGGCCGCCGGAAGCGATCGAACGAGCCAAGCCCACGGCGAAGCGAGAGAGGAACCCGGTCAAGAGCGACACGATCGCGGCGATGGCCGGCTAGAAAGTCCATCTTTGGCCGGTGGCTGACGCCCTGCGCAATGCCTTCCTGCCGGAGTGCATCACCGACGACTTGTGGGTGAAGGCCACCGGGAAGTTCATCGGAAGGGTTCTCTGCTGGAATTCAAGCGCAAAGACGCCATGGCGCCCGGGCGCAAAGAGGGCCAAGGCCCATCCTCTGCGTCTTGGCGTCTTGGCGTTGAAAGAGAACGAGTCGTGCTGGCCCGCGGCTGGATGCCAGCCAGTAGCTGTGGTTTCAGCCGGTTGATCGCTTGCGGTAGCTGGCGCGGTGGATGGCGCGGCCTTCGGCGAGGAATTCTTTTTCGAAGTCGGTCTGAACGGCCAAGAGGTCGGGTGGGGTGGGGACGGGTTCGAAGCCGGGATGGGCGGCGAAGACGGTCTGCATCTGCTCGAAGTAGTCGGCGTGGTCGGTGCGCAGGTGGACGCAGCCGGCGGGTTGCAGGGCGTTCCAAGCGAGGCGGACGAACTCCTCGTTGACCAAGCGGCGCCAGCGGTGGCGTTTCTTGGGCCAGGGGTCGGGGAAATAGACGTGCAACGCCACGATGCTCGCCGGCGGCAGGAGGTATCGCATGAAGTAGGCGGCTTCGATGCGGATGCCGCGGATGTTGAGGAGCCCCAAGCGACGGCCTTTGCGGTCGATCTTGCGGAGCCGGCCGAAGAGGCGTTCGATGCCGACGAAGTTGTGCTCCGGATGGCGGGCGGCGTATTCGAGGAGGAAGGAGCCGTCGCCGGCGCCGAGTTCGAGTTCGACCGGCCGGCGTTCGGGGAACAGCGCGGCCAGATCGACCGGGTCGGTCAGGGAGGTGATTTCGTGGAGCAGGGACTCGGGCAGGACGCCGGGCGTGGTCATCGGCTGGTGAAGAGGGCGAGGGAGGCGGTGTAGCCGTGGAGGTGGTTGCGGTCGCCGATGGGGCCGAGTTCGCCGTTGCAGAAGAACCCGGTGACCCCGGTGGGCCCGAGGAACTGCTGGACCAAGTCGGCGTCGTGGTGAGGGCGCTGGAACATCTGGCGGCCGCGCCCGTTGCACAGGCAGAGGCAGCCGCCGAAGATCGTCCGGTGGCGGAGCTCCCGGCGGGCCCGGTCGAGCAACGCGGCGAGGTCTTCGCTGGCGGATTCGGCGTCGCGGCATTGGAACTGGACCGACTGGCCGGTGCGGGGATGGGCGCCGACGGCGAGGGCGCCGCTCTTGGGATCGCCGCCCAGGAGGTTGCGGATGAGGAAATCGCCGCGGCGGAAGTCTTCCTTGTATTCATCGGCGACCAGGCCGACCAGCAGGTTGCCGCGGACGCGTTCTTGTTCGTCGGCGGGGAGGCTGTTGAAGGTGTCGGCCAGGACCTCGTAGGCGGGGCGGTTGCCGATTTCGCGGATGAGGTTGCCCTCGGCCCGGGTGATGGTCCAGGGCTGGCCGATGGGGGTGCAGCCCTGGGAGACGACGCGTTCGAGCCGGATGCCGCCGCCGATCGAGACCGCCACGCCGCCGTCTTCGAACACCTCGCCGTCGAGGTAAACCTGCGAGCGGGGTTCGCCCTTGGGACCGGTGGCCAGCCCGCCGATCATCGGCCGGCCTGGCCAGGCTTCGTTCCATTGGGCCAGCCAACTGTCGCCGTCCAAGTGGAACGGATCGACGAACACCAGCCAGCCGTCGGTGTTCTCGGGGCGGACGCCGGTGGTTTTCCACCACCAGTCGGGCCCGGAGGCGGCTTCGATCATGGCTTGGTCGAACCGGGTGGCCCGCACCTCGGCTTCGGGCAGGTGGTACAACCCGAGGACCAAACCGCCGAGGTTTTCCAGCTCGTAGCCGTTGACGACGAGCCCCTGGCCGGAGCAGCCCACCAACAACGGGATCCGGGCGTGGACCCGCAGCAATTCGAGCGTTTCCGCGGCCTGAGCGAAGAAATCCGGGTGCATGAAGACGGTGCCCAGGGTCACTTCGCCGGCGCGCAAGCCGGCCCGCAGGGACTCCGCCCACTCGCGCAGGCCGGCCTCGTCCCCGGGTTCGCCGTCCCAGTGCCCCGTGACGGAGAACTCGTTCACGAAGATCTGCATGCGCGCACCCTACCGGCGGAGGGCCCGGAGCGCAAAGACCAACCGGCCCGATGCCGGATCGCTCACCGGCCAGCCCGGCAAAACCGCCCTCGCCATTTGACAGGAGGCCCAACCGGGGTTACTCGGTGCGGTCCCGCCTTTGGGGTGCGGCCGGCGCCATCGCCATCGCCCGCACCCGTCCGCACGCGGCTGGGGCCCGTCGGCGCTCCCATGAGACCCGGGCGGGACTCCGAATCGGAACGCATCGAACACGAGACATGAACACGGAACAACTGTTGCAGGCACTGCGCTGGCGTTACGCCACCAAGGTTTTCGATCCCAACCGCAAGATCCCGGCCGAGACGTGGTCGGCCATGGAGGAGACGCTGGTCCTTTCGGCCTCCTCCTTCGGCCTCCAGCCCTACCGGTTCATCGTGGTGGACGACCCGGCCCTTCGGCAGCAACTGATGCCCCATGCCTGGAACCAACGGCAGGTGGTGGATGCCTCCCACTTCGTGGTGTTCGCCGCGCGGACCTCCGTCACCGAGGCCGACATCGACGGCTGGATCGACCGGATCGCCGAGGTCCGCGGCATGCCGCGGGACTCCCTGGCCCAGTATCGGTCGATGATGACCGGCATGCTGCTGACCCCCGAATTCCAGCCGCAGGCGGTCCACTGGGCGGCGAGGCAGGCTTACCTGGCCTTGGGCAACCTCATGACCGCGGCCGCCGTCCTGGGCATCGACACCTGCCCCATCGAGGGGTTCGTCCCTGCCGAGTTCGACCGGTTGCTGGGGCTGCCCGAACAGGGCTACACCTCGGTCGTTTGCTGTGCCCTTGGCTACCGCAGCGCCGACGACAAGTACGCCACGTTGCCGAAGGTCCGCCGGCCCAAGGAAGAGCTGATCCGGCACGTGTAACCGGCCGGAGTTCGGGCCGGTTGCCTTGGCCGGCGCCCGGTTCGGCCTCATCAGCCGGCGAATTCACGCGACGGCATCGCGAGGGGTTGACAACCGGAGGGGCCGTTGCTATGAAAAACGCCGTCGATAGCGGCGCCTTCGTCTATCGGTTAGGACGCGGCCCTCTCAAGGCCGAAAGATGGGTTCGATTCCCATAGGCGCTGCCAATTTTTTTTCTCAAGCGGCGTTCGAGGAGGGCGAAGGGGGGCTTCGCACGGCGTCTTTTCCGTTGTTTCCGACGTCCATTTTCCTGCGGTGGCCATGGACTCACTCGGATGGTTCGGCCGGCGCCAAGGCGCCCTCTGAGCGGGTGAATCCGAAGGGTTGCCGCGCGGCCGCTTCGGCCAGCCACTTCAGGGCTTTGCTCTCGCTTCGGGTCACGCCATCGCCCTTGAGATGGCAAAGTCCCAAGAGGATCTGGGCCCCGACATGGCCCTGCTCGGCAGCGCGTTGAAGCCAGCGGGCCGCCTCGGCCGGGTCGGTCGGCACGCCGGCGCCCTGGCGGTGGCAAAGGGCAAGGTTGAACTGGGCGTCGGCTTCGCCTTGTTCGGCGGCCTGGCGGAACCAGGCGGCGGCCTGGGCCGCATCCGGGGGCACGCCTTCACCGGTGGCGAGGCAGCGGCCGAGATTGTTTTGGGCCGGGGCATGACCTTGCCGGGCGGCGCGGCGGTACCACTCGACGGCGCGGGCGGGATCGCGTTCGGCCCCTTGTCCCAGGTCATGGCTGAGTCCCACGCGGAACTGGGCGTTGGGATGGCCTTGTTCGGCGGCCCGCCGGAACCATTGGGTGGCTTCGGCCAGGTTTCGCTCGATCCCCCGGCCCAGGGCCAGGCACACAGCCACGCGGTATTGGGCCGCGACGTTGCCGGCTTCGGCGGCTTGACGGTACCAGTGGAAGGCCTGTTCCAGGTCGCGAGGCACGCCTTCACCGTTTTCGTGGCAGAGGGCCAGGTTGATCTGGGCGGTGACGTGTCCCTGCTTGGCGGCGTGGCGGAACCACCGCACGGCTTCCACGAGATTCTGGGGAACGCCCTCGCCCTTGCGATGGCGGACGGCGAGCTGGAATTGGGCCTCGGCGTTGCCGTGTTGGGCGGCCCGGCGGAACCAGTAAGCTGCCATCGAGGGATCGCGGGGCACGCCGTGTCCCTGGTCGTAGCAGATCGCCAGAGCGTATTCGGCCTGCAGATGCCCCTGTTGGGCCGCCTGGTCCAGCCACTCGGCCGCCCGGGCCGGGTCGCGCTCGGTTCCCTCGCCCCGTTGGTGGCAAAGGGCGAGGTGATACTGGGCGTCTGCGTCTCCGTTTTGCGCCGCGCGGCGGAACCAATGGACGGCCTCGGCGGGGTTGCGTTCCACGCCTTCCCCGTGGAGAAGGCAGAGTCCGAGGTTGAACTGGGCCGTCGGGTCGCCCTGCTGGGCGGCTTGGCGATACCAACGGGCGGCCTCGGCCGGGTTCTTCTTCACACCGGAGCCTTGGGCATGGCAGGCGCCGAGGTTGTTCTGGGCGCCGGCGTGACCTTGTTTCGCGGCCCGGAGGTACCATTTGACGGCTTCGGCGGAATCCCGGTCCACACCCTGGCCTTCGTCGTAACACACACCCAAGGCGTACTGGGCTTCGCGGTGGTCTTTCTCCGCCGCTTTGCGGAACCAGTGGACCGCCTGCACGTGGTCGCGTTCCACGCCGAGCCCGTGCCGGTGGCAACATCCCAGTTCGTATTCCGCCGGCGGATACTCCTGGTCGGCGGCCCGGATGAGCCAGCGGAGGGCTTCGGCGGAGTCGGCGGGTACGGCGGTGCCATGGAGGTAGCAGCAAGCCAAGGTGTGCTGGGCCGGGGCGTAATCGTTCTGGGCGGCGTGCCGGAGCCAGTCCACCGCTTGGCGGGGTTGCTGCGTTTCCCCGAGACCTTCCAAGAGACAGATTCCCAGCAGCCACTGGCCTGGCGGGTGGCCGGCCTGGGCTGCGCGACGCCATTTGGGCAGCCGTTGGACCGCGATGTCCTTCAGAAAAGGCATGGGTGAACCTTGTTGAAGGAGGGCCCGTTGGGCGTCTTGGGCGTCGTTGGTGACGTCCCGGAAGCGGTCCACAATGACGATGGGCGGCTTGCCCGGCTCACCCGGCGGGCTTGGTGGCCCCGGCGGAGGCTGCGATGAGGGTGGAGGTGGAGGAGGAGATGGAGGAGGTGCCGGCTGCCGGTGGCGCGCGCTGTCGATCAGGACCCGGAAGCTCCTGATGGAAATGCGGTCTTCGAGGAGGGAGTCGAAGGCGTCGTTCAGCGCCTCCTCGAGCCGGTTTTGCGGACCGTGGGCCAGGACTTCGAGGCAGAACCGCACTTCCTCGGTGCTCAACTGGTCCGGGCCGAGCCCCATCCTGGCTTGGAGTGCCGCGGCGACCCGGCGTTTGCGCTCGGTGACCAGCGGGTTGAGGCTCAGGCCGAATTCATGGGTCAACTGGCCCAAGAGCACCGGGCTTTGGGGGTTGCCGGCCAGGCGGGAGGCTTCCTGAACGCGCCCCCGGAGGTAGGTCCACAGTTCGTCGGCGGTCACGACGCCGTTGTTGTCCTGGTCGGCCTCGCCGCGGAGTCCCCGGACGAGGAACCAAGTGAAGGCGCCGTGGCCGTGCTCGGGCAGTTCCACCGAGCGTTCGGTTCCCTCGGAGGAGGCCAGGATCACCCGGCCGCGTCCACGACAACTGGCCAGCAACTGGTCGGGGCGCGGCACGAAGCGGGTGGGGTGTTCCTGGTGGACGGTGGCCGCAGCGTAGCAGCAGTCCACCAAGACAAGGAGCTGGCGGACCTTGATGTCGCGCAGTGCGCGGTCCAAGTCGTAGTTGGCCAGGGCGGTTCCGTAGAGGTCGTTGATGTCGCTGTCGTGGCAAACCCAATAGACCTCCCGGTCTTCCGGGGCGCCGTGGCCGGCGTAGTAGATCCAGACGGTGTCCTCCGGTCCGGCCCGGCGGCGCAGCCGGGACAAGGCACGCCAGATGGCCTCTCGGGTGGCGGCCTCGTCCAAGAGGAGTTGCACGTCCTCCGGGGCGAACAAACCGCAATCGGGGTCGGTCATCAGCTTGTGGATCATCCGGGCATCGGCCCCGGCACAACGGAGGTTCAGGCGGGCGTCCCGGTAGTTTTCGATGCCGATGACCAACCCGTGGCGGCGGCTGCCGTCGGGGCGGACCCGTTGACGCAACTGCACCAACACGTCGCGGGTCAGGGA
>RFJD01000112.1 GCA_003695015.1 Verrucomicrobiota bacterium
CAGTGCAGCGCCTGCTTCATCCAGTCGGTCGAGGACAACATGGAGAGCATCATGCAACTGGCCTACAGCGAGGCGATGCTCTTCAAGTTCGGCTCCGGCACCGGCACGGACCTGACGCCCATCCGCTCCAGCAAGGAGAAACTCAGCGGGGGCGGCCGGCCCAGCGGCCCGCTCTCCTTCCTCAAGGTTTATGACCAAGTGGCCAACGTGGTGAAATCCGGCGGCAAGACCCGCCGGGCCGCCAAGATGAACACCCTCCGCGACTGGCACGGCGACATCGAGGAGTTCATCGAGGCCAAGATGAAGGAGGAGAAGAAGGCCTGGGCGCTGATCGAGCAGGGCTACGACGGCAGTTTCAACGGCGAGGCCTACGGCTCGGTCATGTACCAGAACGAGAACCTTTCGGTCCGGGTCAGCGACGAGTTCATGCAGGCGGCCATCGAGGGGCGCGAGTGGTGGACGCGGGCGGTGACCACCGGCGAGCCGCTCGAGAAAAAGGACGCCAGCAAGCTGCTCGACAAGATCGCCGAGGGCACCTGGGTGTGCGGCGATCCGGGGCTGCAATACGACGGCGCCATCCAGAAATGGCACACCTGCAAGGGCACCGAGCCCATCCACAGCACCAACCCCTGCAGCGAGTACGTCTTTCTCAACAACACCGCCTGCAACCTCGCCTCGCTGAACCTGATGAAGTTCCGCCGCGAGGACGGCGGGTTCGACGTCGAGCGTTTCCGGGCCGCGGTGCGGTTGTTCATCACCGCCCAGGAGATCATCGTCGATAACGCCAGCTATCCCACCGCCCAGATCGCCGAGAATTCCCACATTTTCCGCACGCTGGGTCTGGGCTACGCCAATCTCGGCTCGTTGATCATGAGCTACGGGCTGCCGTACGACTCGGACGAGGCCCGCGCGCTGGCCGGCGCCATCACCGCCATCATGACCGGCACGGCCTACGAGCAATCGGCCGAACTGGCGCGGTTGAAGGGGCCGTTCCCCGGCTACCGCGACGCCCGTTGCGCCGGTGTCTCCAAGCCGGCCGCCAAGGACAACGTCACCTCCATGCTCGGGGTCATCGAACTGCATCGCCAGGCGGTCGAGGAAATCCAGCCGAGCGAACGGTTCCGTCCGCTCAAGGAGGAGGCCCGCCGATGCTGGGACCGCGCGCTCGAGCTGGGACGGCGCCACGGTTATCGCAACGCCCAAGTCACCGTCCTCGCCCCCACCGGCACCATCGCCTTCCTGATGGATTGCGACACCACCGGCATCGAGCCCGACATCAGCCTGGTCAAATACAAGCTCCTGGCCGGCGGTGGCCGGCTCAAGATCGTCAACCGCACCGTGCCGCTGGCCCTGGCCAGCCTGGGTTACGGTCCCGACGCCATCGAGGCCATCACGGCGCACATCGAGAAATACGACACCATCGAGGATGTCACCGAGGGGGACACCGTCGTGCGCAGCGGCCTCAAGCCGGAGCACCTGCCGGTGTTCGACTGCGCCTTCCGTCCCTACCGCGGCAAGCGCAGCATCCACTACATGGCGCACCTGCGGATGATGGCCGCCGCCCAGCCCTTCCTCAGCGGGGCCATTTCGAAGACGGTCAACATGCCGGAGGAATCGACCGTCGAGGACATCCGCAACGCCTACATCGCCGCTTGGAAGATGGGGCTCAAGTGCGTGGCCATCTACCGCGACAACTCGAAGCGCAGCCAGCCCTTGAGCACCCGCAAGGACGCCGGCTCCGGCGCCGGGTCCGTGGAGTCCCTCAAGGCCCGCATTCAGGAACTCGAGGCCGAGGTCCAGCGGCTGCGGGAGCAGATCGGCAAGCCCATCCGTCGCCGCCTGCCCGAGACCCGCATGGCCGTCAACCACAAGTTCAACATCGCCGGTCACGAGGGCTACCTGAACGTCGGGCTGTTCGATGACGGTTCGCCGGGTGAGTTGTTCATCACGATGGCCAAGGAGGGTTCGACCATCGGCGGCGTGATGGACACGGTGGCCACGCTGACCAGCATGGCGTTGCAATACGGCGTGCCGTTGGAGGCCTTGGTGAGCAAGTTCTCCCACCAGCGTTACGAGCCCTCCGGGTTCACCAAGAACAAGGACATCCCGCAGGCGGCCTCGATCACCGACTACATCTTCCGCTGGCTGGCGTTCCAATTCCTGCCCGGCTACCGCGAGAAGCACGCCCCGGATCGCCGCCAGCCCGAGCTGCCCATGCCCGAGCTCCAGGAGGAGATCCGGAAGCGGATCAATCGGCCCGTTCGGGAGCTGCCGTTGAGCGAGGACACCACCGCCATCACGGTCGATTCCGCCAACGGGGGCAACGGTCACCGTCCGGATTCCGGTCAACCGGGCAACGGCCGCGATTCCGGCGGCGCCGGCGACCTCGGCTTCGTCAACCAGCTCGACGCCCCGCCCTGCAGCAAGTGCGGTCACGTCATGGTCCGGGCCGGCGCCTGCTACGAGTGCCTCAATTGCGGTGAAAGCGGCGGTTGCAGTGGCTGATCGCATGCGGTAGCCTTTTGCGTCGGCCGGGTGCCCTGGTCCCGGTCGATCTCACCCGCCGGCGAACCTGGAACCCTGGGGGCTCGCCGGCG
>RFJD01000015.1 GCA_003695015.1 Verrucomicrobiota bacterium
GCCCCCGCCAAGGTCCAGAGCGCCCTGCTGGAGGCGATGCAGGAACGCCAGGTGACCATCGGCGAGGAAACCCACCGGCTCGAAGAACCCTTCCTGGTCTTGGCGACCCAAAACCCCATCGAGCAGGAGGGCACCTATCCCCTGCCGGAGGCGCAGGTGGACCGGTTCATGCTCAAGGTGCGGATTGACTACCCCAGCCGGGACGAGGAACGCCGCATTCTCGAGGCCATGGCCCGCACCAGCGGCCAACCGCAGACCAAGCAGGTGATCGAAGCCCGCGCCATCCTCGAAGCCCGCGAGATCGTCAACGAGGTGTACCTCGACGAAAAGGTGAAGGACTACATCGTGGACCTGGTCTGTTGCACGCGGAACCCCGAGCGTTACGACCTGCCCATCCAGGAGTGGATCCAGATGGGCGCCTCGCCGCGGGCGACCATCGCGTTGACCCTGTGCGCCAAGGCCCACGCCTTCCTGCGCGGCCGCGGTTACGTGACCCCGCAGGACGTCAAGAGCGTGGCCATGGACGTGTTGCGGCACCGGGTGGTCATCACCTACGAGGCCGAGGCGGAGGAGAAGACGCCGGAGTCGGTGGTGCAGCGGATCCTGGACGAACTGCCCGTGCCCTGAGCCGTGGTTCCGGTGGGCCCGACCCGCAAGGCGCCATGATCCCGCGCGAAATCCTCAAGAAAATCCGGCAGATCGAGCTGCGCACCACCCGGCTCGTCAACGAGACGCTCGCCGGCCAGTACCACAGCGTCTTCAAGGGCCAGGGGATGAACTTCGAGGAGGTGCGCGAGTACCAGCCCGGCGACGACGTCCGGTCGATCGACTGGAACGTCACCGCCCGCATGAACCACCCCTTCGTCAAGAAGTTCGTCGAGGAACGGGAACTGACCGTGGTGCTGGTGGTGGATCTGAGCGGCTCGGGCCTGTTCGGCTCGGGCGAACGCTCGAAACGCGAACAGGCCGCCGAGATCGCCTCCGTCCTCGCCTTCTCCGCCATCCGCAACAACGACAAGGTCGGGTTGATCCTGTTCACCGACCGGGTCGAAAAGTACGTCCCGCCCCGCAAGGGCCGGCGGCACGTCCTGCGGGTCATCCGGGAGATTCTCTTCTACGAGCCGGAGCATCGGGGGACGGACCTGACCGCGGCGCTGGATTTCATGGCCCACGTCATCCACCAGCGGGCCATCGTGGTGGTGATCTCGGATTTCCTCGGGCAGAGCGCTCCGCGCCGGAAGGAGATCGACGCCCACCTGCGGCGCCGGGTGGTCTTGTCCCAAACCCTGCGGCAGAGTTCGCTGGCCAGTCTCCGCCAGGCCAACCGCCGGCACGACGTGGTGGCGGTGCAGATCGTCGATCGCTACGAACTGCAACTGCCGGGGCTGGGTTTCCTGGTCCTCAAGGACGCCGAGACCGGCGAGGTCGTCGAAATCGACACCGGCGATCCCCGCCGCCGGGAATCCTTCGCCGGCCGCCAACGGCGGTTTCAGGACGACCTGCGCCGGCTGTTCGAGTCGGCCGGTATCGACTCGATCCAGTTGCTGGCCGACGAGCCGTACGCAGGGGCGTTGGTCCGGTTTTTCGAAACGCGCGAGAAACGCCGCCGGCGCGGTTGAGCCGGGCGTGTAACGATGGCCACGAACCTCCAAACCGCCGTCCCGCCCGCCGCCGTGACCCACGCTCCGGCGACCAACGCCCCCGCGCGGACGCTGGCCAGGCAGGACATTCACGACATCAAGCCGCCGGTGCCCATCCCGGACTGGAGCTGGGTGTGGTGGGTGCTGGCCGCGGCGGCCTTGGCGGCCCTGGCCTTCTGGTGGTGGCGGCGCCAAAAAGCCCGCGCCCCCGAAAAACCGGCCGAGGTTTCGCCCGAACAACTCATCCCGCCCCACGTCCGCGCCAAACGCCGGCTCGAGGAGGCCCTGCGCCTGCTGGATCAACCCAAGCCGTTCGTCATCGCCGTCTCCGACGCCCTCCGGCAATACCTCGAGGAACAGTTCGACCTCCATGCACCGGAGCGCACCACCGAGGAGTTTCTGGACGAAGTCCAGTCGAGCCCCCTGTTGGACGCGGGCCAGAAGGCGTTGCTGGCGGATTTCCTGACCCGGTGTGACTTGGTGAAGTTCGCCCGCTACGAGCCGGCCGAACGGGAACTGCGGGACCTGCACGCCGCGGCCCTGCGGTTGGTGATCGAGACCGAGGCGGCCCGCCCTCCGGGGGCGGGCTTGGAAACCGCCGGTCCCGCGGAGGCCGGCGCCTTGGAGACGGAGACGAGGGAGGTGTGATGGACCTGCGTCTGGCGCATCCCTGGTTCCTTCTGCTGCTGCTGGCGTTGCCGCTGGTGGCCTGGGTGCGGCGGCGTCATCTCGGCCGACCCGCCTTCCTGTACTCCTCGGTGGCCTTGGTGCGGGGCATCACCGTGGTGGACCGCTCGCCCTTCTACCGCCTGATGCGCAAGATGCGGTGGGTGGCCCTGACGCTGCTGATCGTGGGCATGGCCCGGCCCCAGATGGGCGCCGGCCGGGCCACGGTCAAGAGCGCCGGCATCGACATCGTGGTGGCCCTGGACCTCTCCACCAGCATGGCTTCGGAGGACTTCGAACTCGAGGGCAAGCGCATCAACCGCCTCGAAATCGCCAAGCGTGTCCTGCGCGAGTTCATCGAAAAACGGCCCAACGATCGCATCGGCCTGGTGGCCTTCGCCCGCAACGCCTACGTCGTTGCGCCCCCCACGCTCGATCACGATTTCCTCATCGCCAACCTCCGGCGCCTCGAGATGGGCCTCATCGAGGACGGCACGGCGGTCGGTTCCGCCCTTTCCGCCGCCCTCAACCGGCTTCGCAACCTCGGCGGCCGCAGCCGGATCGTCATCCTCATGACCGACGGCCAGAACAACGCCGGCAAGGTCCCGCCCCTGACCGCCGCCGAGGCCGCCCACACCCTGGGCATCAAGGTGTACACCATCGGCGTCGGCACCCGCGGCCGCGCCCCGGTCCCGGTCACTGACGCCTTCGGCATCAAGCGTTACCGGATGATCGAGGTGGACATCGACGAGGACACCCTCCAGAAAATCGCCGAACGCACCGGCGGCCGCTACTTCCGGGCGGACAACACCCAGGCCCTGCGCCGGATTTACGAGGAGATCGACCGCATGGAAAAAACCGAGGTCGAAATGAAGGAGTACCGCCGCTACCGGGAGCTGTTCCACTGGGCGGTGCTGCCGGCGATGGTGCTGCTGTTGATCGAAGTGATTTTGAACAACACCCTGTGGCGACGACTCCCATGATCAGAACCGACGGCCGGGGCCGTTGAGGCCGCCGGTCCGCGAGAGGCCGATGTTTTTCGCGCGCCCCGAAATGCTGTGGCTGATGGCGGTGGTGATGCCGCTGCTGAGCCTGTTTCTCGTCTGGGCCTGGCGCAAGCGCCAGCGGCTCATGCGCCAGTTCGTGCAGTCGCGCCTGCTGGCCGTCCTGACCGTCGGCGTTTCCCCCCGCCGGCAAAAGCTGCGGATGATCCTCTTCGCCGCGGCCATCGCCCTGATCCTGCTGGCCTTGGCCCGGCCGCTGTACGGCTTCACCGAGGAGGAATTCACCCGCCGCGGCGTGGACATCCTGGTGGCCATCGACACCTCCCGCAGCATGCTCACCCGCGATGTGCCGCCCGACCGTCTCACCCGGGCCAAACTGGCCGCCCTGGACCTCATGGAACTGGCCCGGGGCGACCGCCTGGGCCTGATCGCCTTCGCCGGCACCGCCTTCCTCCAATGCCCGCTGACCATCGACTGGGTGGCCTTCCAGGAAAGCGTCAACGCCCTCGACACCGAGATCGTCCCCCAGCAAGGCACGGCCCTGGCCCGCGTGGTGGACACCGCGATCGACGCCCTCGATGACCAGAGCGACAACTTCCGCGCCTTGGTCATCCTCAGCGACGGCGAGGACCACGAGGCCGGTCTGGAAGAGGCCGCCCAACGCGCCCGGGACGCCGGCTTGCGCATTTATGCCGTGGGGGTCGGCACCCCCGAAGGCGACCGCATCCCGCTCCGCAACGAACGCGGCGAAACGGTGTACCTGAAGGACGATCTCGGCCAGACCGTCGTCTCCAAACTCAACCCGGACGCCCTCCGCCAACTCGCCCAAGCCACCGGCGGCGAATACATTCCGCTCCAAGGCGCCGAGCCGATGAAGCTGCTTTACGAAAACCGGATCGCGCTGCTGCCGCAGGTCGAGTACGGCGCCCGTCTCGGCCGGCTGTATTTCGAGCGGTTCCAGTGGCCCCTCGGCCTGGCCATTCTGCTGCTTTTTGCGGAAATGCTCCTGCCCTGCCGCCGTCGCGTAGAACGCCCGTCCATGGGCGGGGCGCCCGCCTCCGCCGTCGGCCGCCTCACTGCCCTGCTGGTGTTCGCCCTCTGGGCCGCGCCCCCGGCGGAAGCCTCGGCCCGGCGCGCCCTCCGGGCCTACGAACAGGGGGATTATCCCGCCGCCATGGAGGAGTTCCGCAAGATGATCGCCGAGGGCGAATCCGACCCCCGCGTCCACTACAACGCCGGGGTCACCGCCTACCGGCTGCATGATTTCGAAGAGGCGGCCAATGAGTTCTCCGCCGCCATTCTGGGCGAGGATAAGGAGACGCGCCAGCCGGCCTACTACAACTTGGGCAACGCCCTCTTCCGGCTGGGCGAACAAAGCCCCGACCCCGTCCTGCGCAAGGAACGCTGGGAGGCGGCCCTCAAAGCCTACGAAGCCGCCCTGCAACTGGATCCCGAGGACCGCGACGCCAGGCACAACCGGGACGTCGTCAAGGCGCGCTTGGAGGAACTCGAACGCCAAATGCAGCAGCAGCAACAACAACAACAGCAGCAGTCGTCTTCCTCCGATCAGCAAGACCAGGACCAGCCCAAGTCACAGCAGAACCAGTCCGACCAAAACCAGTCCGACCAGAACCGGCAAGACCAGCAGGACCAGCAGTCCGGGCAGGACCGGAACCAGCCAGACCAGGGCGACCAGCAGCAACAACAGCAGCAGCAGCAGAACCGGGACCAGTCGCGTTCCCAAGACCAGCAGCAATCGAAGGACCAGCAGGACGCCTCCGCGCAGGAGCAGCCGTCCTCGCCGGAGCAAGAGCAGGAGCAAAAGCCGGGTTCTTCGCGCGAAGGTTCCCCGGAATCGGACCGGGAACGCCAACAGGCCGAAGCCGCCGCCCAGGCACGGCCGGCCGGCCCCATGACGCCGGAGGAGGCCCGCCGGTTGCTCGAAGGAGCCCGCGCCGAGGAGCGGCTCTGGTTCGAGGCCGAACGCCGCCGCCAGCCGGCGACCCTCCCCACCCGCAAACCGTGGTGATGCCGCGATGGCGAGGAAGTTGACTCAGCCGAACCCCGGAGCATCGCGAAGGCGATGGTGGGCCGGTGGCGCGCCCGCCAAGGGATGGATCATCCGCGCAGGCCGGGCGTTGGCCGGAGTCTTCCTGCTGACGGCGGCCACCCTGCCGGCGGCCGCTCTGAGCCTGACCACCGACGTGACGCCGCGCTCGATCCGCGTGGGCGAATCCGCCCGGCTCGAGATTCGGATCGAAGGTCCCTCGATGCCCCAGGCCGAACCGCCCCGAATGCCCAGGATCGACGGCCTGACCTTTCGCTATGCCGGGCCCGCCAGCCAGGTCCGCATCATCAACGGCCAGGTGGCCCAGAGCCTTTCGTTCAACTACTACGTCACGGCGCAAAAGGAGGGCGACTACACCCTCGGCCCCTTCGAGGTGGTGGTGGACGGCCGGACCCTCCGGGCGCCCGCCACCGCCCTGCGGGTGCGGGCGGCCGGCGACACCAACGGGGCCGCCGCGCCGGCAGGAGGACGGCGTTGGGCCTTCCTGACCTTGGAAACGCCGCTCAAAGAGGCCTACGTCGGCCAACGGGTGCCGGTCGAGATCAGCCTCTACATCGTCGCCGGCCAGAACTATGCCCCCAAACCGCTGAACAATCCGGGCTTCGTCTTCGGGGGCATGGAACCGCTTGGCCAGACGCAGGTCGTCCTCGACGGAGCCCGTTACACCGTCGTCCGCCACCAGCAGAACGCCTTCCCCACCCGGACCGGCGAACTGACGCTGGGGCCGGCCGAGGCGGACGTCACCCTGCGCATTCCCCAGCAACGCCGCCGGCGGGCGATCGATCCGTTCTTCGACGACTTTTTCAACTTCTCGCCGTTCGGCGGCATGGACGAACTGCGGCCGGTGACGCTTCGCAGCGACCCGTTGACCCTGCGGGTCAAGCCGCTGCCCCAAGCCGGCCGGCCGTCGGATTTTTCCGGCGCGGTGGGCCGGTTCGACATGGACGTGACCGTGGCGCCCACCAACGTTGCCGTCGGCGAGCCGATCCACCTCAAGATCCGGATCGAGGGCGAGGGATCGTTGGAAAACGTCAACATCCCGCTGCCGGAGGAGGTGCCGGGATTCAAGGTCTATCCCGGGCAATCGCAGGTCGAAGTGACCGACCAGTTGCGGATGCGGGGCGTGCGGACGATCGAGCGCGATTTGGTGCCGCTGGAGGTCAGCGTGGACCGCGTGCCCGGGGTGCGTTTCAGCTATTTCGATCCGGATGCCGGGGCCTACCGGACGATCGAGCACCCGCCCACGCCGGTGTTGGTGCGGCCGGCGGCCCGGGAGCAGGCGCTGGCGCCGGTGGTCATCAGCCGCGACGAGGAGGGGCGGCCCACGACCCACGAGCGGGAGCTGGCGCCGTTGAAGGAACAACTGGGCGAACTGGCGATCGTGGGGCCGGCGCTGCTGCGGCGGCCGTGGTTTCCCGCGCTGGTGCTGACGCCCTTGGCGGCCTGGGCGGCGGCGTGGGGTTGGCGCCGGCGGCAGGACCGGTTGGCCGCCGACCCCGCCTTGGCGCGCCGACTCGCCTTCGCGAAAGCCCGCGGCCGGCGGTTGCGGGAGTTGCGTCGCCTGGCCGCCGCCGGGGATCGGGCCGCCTTCTTCGCCTGCGCCTTCCGCTGTTTGCAGGAGCATCTGGCCGAACGGCTGGATCTGCCCGCCCACGGCCTCACCGAGGCGGTGGTGGACGAGAAACTGGCCCCCATGGGTGCGCCGGCCGATCTGCTGGAGGCGTTGCGCCATTGGTTCCGGCTTTGTGACCAGGCCCGCTACGCCCCCGCCTCGGTGGAAGGGAATCTGGACGAAATGGCTCGTTCGCTCGAAACCGTGTTGGACCGCGTTCGCAAACTCGGCCGATGAACCGGAGCTCACGATCCGTCTTCCGCCACCCGCAGGCAGGCGCCCGAGGGCGGTTCCTGCTCGTGTTGTTGGCGGTCTGGCTGGGCGGCTGGGCCGGTCGAGCCGTCGCCGGGGAGCCGAACACCCCCACACCCGCCACCCCTGAAGCGGTCTTTGGCGCGGCCAAGACGCTCTACGAACAGGGCCGCTACGCCGAAGCCGCCGGCCTGTTCGAGGCGCTCTGGACCAACGGTGTCGCCTCGGTCGCCCTCCACTACAACCTCGGCAACGCCTGGCTCAAAGCCGGCGAGCCGGGTCGGGCCGTTTATCACTACCGGCTGGCCCGCTGGCTTGCGCCCCGCGACCCGGATGTCCAAGCCAACCTCGAAATCGCCCGCACCATGGTCCGGGGCGAACCGCCCCCCGCGCCGGCATGGTGGCGTCGCTTCCTGGAGCGCTGGCGGCTGGACGAATGGACCCTGGCGGCCACCGCCGCCTTCTGGCTGTGGGTCGGTCTGGGCGTGGCCGTCCTGTTGCGGCCCGCCTGGCGGGAACGCTGCCGCCGGCCGCGGCAGGTGTGCCTCGGCCTGTTCCTGGCCCTGGCGGTGGGAACGCTGGCGGCTTGGAGCCTGCATCCCCGGCCCGAGGCCGTGGTGTTGAGCCGGGACGCCGTCTTGTTGCACGGCCCCCGGGACGAAGCCCCGGAGGTCCAGCCCCTCCAGCCGGGGCAGGAGCTGGTCGTCCTCGAACGCCGCGGCGGTTGGGCGCGGGTGGCGGGCGCCGAACGCGGCGTGGGCTGGGTGCGGACCAACCACCTCGGTTTGCTGCCACGATGAGGCGACGCCCCCCATGCGCGCGGCTTTCGCGGCGGCTCCCGCCGCGGACGCCGCCGCGCCGCCGGGCTTGCCGCCCCGACGATTTCCGGTATGTTGCGCACGCCGGCGGGGACGCCGGTTCATTTCCATGATCGCCATGAAAGCAAGCACGAAACGCTGGGTGCTGTTGTCTTTGGGGCTTTGGTTGCCGTGGGCCGGTTTCCCCGCCGAACCGGCCGCCGCCCCGCCGGAGACCCCGGCGGCGACCGCGCCCGCCGAGGCCCAACCGGCCGAGAAACCCAAGGCCGCCGCCGACCAGCCCGATCCCCTCGAAGACCTCATCGCCTACGCCGAAAAGGTCCGGGTGGACCTGCCGATGCTGCCGGGCATTTACGACGGCCTCATCGCCCGGCTCACCGCCAACGTCCTCGAAAATGCCCATTACTCCCGGCACCCGTTCAACGACGAGATGTCCGAGCGGTTCTTCCAGCTCTACTTGGACATGCTCGACCCCATGCACATCCACTTCACCCAACAGGACATCCGGGAGTTCGAGAAGTACCGCACCACGCTCGATGACCTCACCCGCAAGGAGGGGAACACCTCGCCCGCGTTCGAGATCTTCGCCCGTTTCCTGCAACGGCTCGACCAGCGCGTCACCCAGGCCGCCGAAGACCTGAAACGCGGCGGGTTCCGCTTCGACACCGACGAAACCTACGACACGGATCGGGAGAAGGCGCCCTACCCCGCCAGCTTGGACGAAGCCCGTGCCCTCTGGCGGAAGCACCTGCGCTACGAGTACCTCACCGAGAAACTCGACGGGAAGAAGCCCGAGGAAATCGTGGACACCTTGGCCCGTCGCTACAAACGCACGCTCCGCCTGCTGGCCGAGTTCGATTCCGACGACGTCATCCAGCTTTACCTCTCGGCCCTGGCCCACGCCTACGACCCCCACAGCGATTACATGGGCAAGGCGCAGTTGGACAATTTCGCCATCAGCATGAAGCTCTCCCTCTTCGGCATCGGCGCCCTCCTCAGCGACCGCGACGGTTATTGCACCATCGAAAGCCTCATCCCGGAGGGTCCCGCCGAGCGCAGCAAGAAGCTCAAGCCCAAGGACCGCATCGTCGCCGTGCAACAGGAGGGCGGCGAGCCGGTCGATGTCGTCGGCATGAAGCTCCAGGACGTCGTCGAATTGATCCGCGGCCCCAAGGGCACCAAGGTCACCCTCACCATCATCCCCGCCGATGCCAGCGATTCGTCGGTCCGCCGCCAGGTCACGCTGGTTCGCGACGAGATCAAGCTCCGCGACCAGCAGGCCAAGGCCGAGATCATCGACCTGCGCAACGCCCACGGCCGGACCAACCGCATCGGCCTCATCGACCTGCCCTCGTTCTACGCCTCGATGGACCTGGGCGATTTTCCGGGCGAAACCGAGCCCCGCTCGACCACCGAGGACGTCGCCGCCCTCATCCGCAAACTGGAACGCGAAGGCGTCGAGGGCATCATTCTCGATCTGCGGCGCAACGGCGGCGGTTCGCTCGAGGAAGCCATCCGCCTCACCGGCCTGTTCATCGACCAGGGCCCCGTGGTCCAGGTCCGCGACACCGCCGGCGAGGTGCGGATCGAGTCGGACCGCGACCCCGGCATGCTATATTCCGGGCCGTTGGTGGTGTTGACCAGCCGGTTCAGCGCCTCCGCCTCGGAGATTCTGGCCGCCGCCCTGCAGGATTACGGCCGGGCGCTGGTGGTGGGGGACATCCACACCCACGGCAAGGGCACCGTGCAGACCATCTTCGAGCTGGCCCGCTCCGGCCGGTTCCCGCCCTCCGTCAACCCCGGCGCCATCAAGATCACCATCCGCAAGTTCTACCGCGCCAATGGCGAATCCACCCAGCTCCGTGGCGTGGAACCGGACATCGTCCTGCCGTCGGTCAACAACCTGCTGGACGTCGGCGAGGTCTCCCTCGATTACGCCCTGCCTTGGGATCACATCGCCAGCGCCGATTACGAGCCCCTCAACTGGGTCCAGCCGCTCCTGCCCGAGTTGAAACGCCGCACCCTCGCCCGCCAGAAAACCGACCCCGACTTCGCCTACGTGCGCGAGGACATGGAGGAGTACCGGAAACACCAGAACGACAAGACCGTCTCCCTGAACGAGGAGGTCCGCCGGCGCGAAAAAGAGGAGGCCGAGGCCCGCAAGAAGGCCCGCGAAAAGGAACGCGCCTCCCGCCCGCCCTTCCCGGAAGTCCGCTACGAGATCACCCTCGAACACGTCAACGACCCCGGCCTGCCCAAGCCCATCGGCGAAGAGGAGGAACAAGCCTCCGCCGGAAAGGACGACGACGGCAGCGACACCTCGACCGCACTCACCGCCGCTTCCGGCTCCGAGGAGGAAGCCGAGGCCGCCCATCCCACCGTGGACGTCACGTTGCGCGAAACCAAGCGCATCCTGCTGGACTTCATCGAGCTGATGGGCCAGCCCGGTTCCGACAAGAAGACCCGTCCGGTGGCGGTCACCACCGCGCGGTGACCCCGTCCCGGGCCGGGCGTCGAAGCTGGACCGCCATGTCCGTCGAACCGTGGATCACGCTCCGCCGGGAGCCGTTGGGCGACTACCGGATCTTTCGGCTGCGCCGTGACTTCAAGCGCTCCCCACGCACGGGCGAGGAGCATGACTTCTACGTGCTCGAGGCGCCCGAGTGGGTGAACGTCGTCGCCCTCACCCCGGATCGCCGGCTCATCTTGGTCGAGCAATTCCGGCACGGGACCGAAACCGTCGAACTCGAAATCCCCGGCGGCGTCCGTGACCCGGGCGATCCCGACCCCGTCGCCACCGGCATCCGGGAGTTGCGGGAGGAAACCGGCTACGAGGGCCGACGCGCCCGGCTCCTCCAAAGCCTGGCCGCCAACCCTGCCATCCTCACCAACCTCTGCCACGTCGTGCTCATCGAGGATTGCGAACTCCGGCACCCCACCGAGTTCGACCACGCCGAGGACCTGGTCACCCGGCTCGTGCCACTCGATGAAGTCCCCGCCCTGATCGCCTCCGGCCGCATCCGCCACTCGATCGTCGTCGCCGCGCTCCACCTCTTCGCCCTGGCCCGCCCCTCCGGCCAGTGAGCCTCGCGCCCGGGGTTCGGGCGGGATTCGGGCTTGTCATGACGGCTCTGAGTTCCCATCATGCCGTTGATGAACCCGAAAGCCGTGTGCAAGCGCCTTTCCCGTGCCCAGGGGTTCACCCTCATCGAACTCCTCGTCGTCATCGCCATCATTGCGATCCTCGCCGGCCTCCTGCTGCCGGCCCTTTCCCGGGCGAAGCAAAAGGCCCTCACCACCGCCTGTTTCAACAACCTCCGCCAGTTGGGCCTGGCCACCCATCTCTACGCCATGGACAACGAAGACTGGGTCCCCGGCGACACCTTCGCCGGCGGCTACTTCTTCGCCAACCTGCTGGCGCCCTACATCGACAAGCCCATCGATCCCTCCCGGTACACCGACGGCAACGTGCTCTACGAGGCGTACAAGGAAATCGAGACCTTCCACTGCCCCGCGTTCAAACCCAAGCCCGGCAGGGAGGAATTCGTCCTGCACTACACGATCAATTCGATCGACTTCAACCTCTACCGTGCCAAACGCCAGTACAATGCGGCGCACTACCAGCGCCAGAACGCCGTCCCCACCCCCTCCCAGACCGCCTACCTCTTCGAAATCAACGACAGCGGCCCCATCTCGCCCCGCGGCTTCGCCTCGTGGAACATCTGGAATCCGAACCACACCACCTATGACGAAAACAACCGCCCCAACAGCCAGCCGCGCATGATCCGCCACAACGACGTCCGTCACGGCGGCGTCACCACGCTGGTCTTCCTCGACGGCCACACCGAAGTGCGCCACCTCGACAGCGTCTCCATGAACAGCGGCGTCCCGTTCCGACTCTTCAACCCGCTGGCCCCCGAGCCGCCCACCCGCTGAGACGCCGACCTCCGCCGCGCCCGGCTGGCTCCGGCCGGTTGGATGCCGGCCAGCGGACCCAAGCCCTTTCGGCTGGACACCCTGCCGGTCTCCCCCCATCGTGCCCCATCATGCAACTGCCCCGGATCATCCAGGACGGTGTGGATGCGATGGTTGCCACCTGGCCGCTGGCGCGGGCCGTGGCCCGCACCGGCCAGCTTGGGATGGTTTCCGGCCCGTTGCTGCCGGTCATCGTCGCCCGCCGCCTGCAGGACGGCGATCCCGGGGGGCACCTGCGAACCGCTTTCGAACACTTTCCTTGGCCCGGCATGGCGCGGCGGGTGTGGGAGGAGTTTTTCCGCCCCGGCGGCCGTTCCCCGGAAGAACCCTACGCGCCCATCCTCCAACCCCATCTCGATCAGGGGCCGGCGTTGACCGAGCTGGCCGTGCTGGCCGGGTTTGCCGAGGTGTTCCTGGCGCGGCAGGACCACACCGGCCCGGTGGGCATTCACTTCGCCACCCGGGCCCGGTTGCCCTTGCTGCCCACGCTTTACGGGGCCCTGTTGGCGCAACCTGCCTGGATCAGCCTGCGGGATCCGGATGCCGCGGTCTTGGACGCCGTGAAACGGCTGGCCGCCGGCGAACGCGCCTCCGTGGAGGCCATGCCGGACGCCAAAGCCATCGGCCC
>RFJD01000540.1 GCA_003695015.1 Verrucomicrobiota bacterium
GCAACCACAGTTGACGCCACGGGCCGGAGGGCGCGACCGCACGCGTCCTCCGGCCTCAATCTTTTCCAACCCGCCGCCATTGCCGTCCCGGCCGGTCGCACCTCGACCTGCGGCGAACCTTGCGAGCCGGCCGGGCCGGGCAAACCGCGATCGCAACCGCCGGCGCTTCAGCGAGAGTTCTCCGGGAGCCCCGGGCTGGAAACGGTCACGGGTTTCAAGTGCCGGCTGGCGAAAGTGAGGATTTGTTCCCAGTCATAAGGATCGACCGAGTGGCCGCCTTTGCGGATGTGGTAACCGACGTCGCGATCCAGGATCGGCTCCATCAGCGGCGGAGGTTCGGGTGAAGGAAGAGCGCGGCGACCGAGCAGTCGATACACCTCTCCCGCATGCCACGCACTGAGATACTCGCCGCGGGGATCGGCCCAGTGGTCCTCGGCCGCGCTGCACACGTAGAGAGGACGGGGCGCCACCAGCGCCAGCAGCATGTGCTGGTCCACGGGCAGATCGTCCTCGCGGCCGGCGAATTTCCATGCGTTGCGGCACAGCCAATACGGGAAACGGGTGACCATCTTTTCCAAAGTTTCGCCATAGCGACGCCGCCAGAGCGCGGCCCCGGCGCAACCGGATTGAACGGAAATGGCCATGGCGAAGCGTTCGTCGCTGGCGGCGGTCCAGAGCGCGGCTTTCCCCATCTTGGAGTGGCCCATGACGGCGACGCGGCGGGCATCGATGTCCGGATCCTGCTCCAAGTAATCCAAGGCCCGGCTGCCGCCCCAAGCCACCGCGCCGAGCACACCCCATTCGTTGGCTTTGGGAAAACTTTGTCCCGGCGGATAAAAAAGCGCGTGGATGGTGTGGAGGAACTCGACCTCGTTATGGCCGACGAGGTCCTGCTGATAGACGGCGACAAGGCCGAATCCCCGGCGAATCAAGGCGCCCAGAGGCCACCCGTTGCGCAACATTCCGGGCCGGGCCGGATGCGGCTGAAAGGCGGGCGACCGGGTGTCGTCGAAGCTGTGCACCAAAATGGCCGGGACGGGGCCGGCGGCGTGTTTGGGCACGAACACCAGGACCAACATGTCCAAGGCGCCACGTGAGTTCCGGAACTCGAGGCGCACTTCCTTTCGGACCGCCATGCCATCGAGAAAGCCGGAGACGGTCCGGAGCACGGCAAAGCGGGTCTGCAACGGTTCGGCGGGAGGCGGGACGCGGCCGTAAACGAGGTTGGCGAACAAGGAGAAGATCTCGGGCCGGCGCCGGGTCCGCCATTGTTCGGGCGTGGTGACCGGGCTCCCTTCATCCATGACCAGCAACGGCGGCAGGTCATAGGCGGGAACGCGGGACTCGTCATAGATCACGTCCCGGTCGGCCTCCTTGGCCTCACGGGCAAGGGGGTGGAGCGAAAGCGCCAGACAACAGGCGGTCATGACCAGCGGGATGCGGCGGAACGGGCTCATGGAGCGAGACTATCGCCGGAAATCGTCCCGGGCAAAGGTTGAATCGGCCGGCCTCTTCCGCCGAGGTCCCATGCGGTGCTGGCGTGGACCGGGGTCCTACCGGGCTTCCCAAACACGAAGCACCATGCCGGAGCGGCGCGGGAGTCGGGCCGTGTACCCGTCGGCGAAAACGCCCAGCTCCTGCTGACGCCAGAGGTCGCGGACCCGTTGTTTGGGGCCAAGCCCCAACGCCCGCCAGTCGGCCCGCACGGTGGCGGGAACCTCATCCGCATTGAACAGCCCGATGGCGCGGCTTCCGTCGGCGAGTTCTTTCACCAGCAGAAAGGTTTCACCGGGACCTTCGACCAACCGGCCGCACCGGCCGAGCGGGTCTTGGTCCACCTCGATCAATTCCGGATTGCAAAGGATGTTGAGGGTGAACTCGTCCAGCCGGGTCATGTCGCCGCTATAGAAAAGCGGGGCCGCCAGGAGGCACCAGAGGGACATGAAGGCGTACTGTTCATTGGGCGAGAGCGGACAGGGACGCGGCTCGCCGGTCTGGCGGGCGTTGCCGACGTAGCCGATCTGAATGTAGTCGGGGTCGTTCCAATGGCCGGGCCCGTGCCATTGGCGGAGGCGGGCATTGCGTTTGGCGACCTCGAAGAGATTGTCCAACTCGAAACCCAGATCGCCGCCGGTGCGCCAACTGTGGCCGCCGACCCGGGCGCCCCATTCCCAGACGTTGCCCATGCCGTACTGGCAAAGGTTGAAGACGATGTCGCGGGGCTGGCGGCGAAGGATGTCGCCCATGAGGCGGTAGGGTTTCATCAACCGTTCGCGTCCCTCGCCGGTGGCCACCCGGCCGTAACTGCACCAGTCGTACTTGAGGAAATCGAATCCCCATTCGGCAAAGGTGGCGGCGTCCTGTTCCTCGTGCTGGTAGCTCCCGGCGAAACCGGCGCACGTGTAGGGACCGGGCGAGGTGTAAATACCGGCCTTGAGACCGAGGGCGTGGATGTGATCGGTGAGGGCCTTCATGTCCGGGAAATAACGGTTCGGCAGGAGCCGACCGGAGGCGTCGCGGAAGGACCCTTCACGGTCGCGGTTGGCCGGGTTGCCGCCGGGACGGGCGCGCATCCAGCAGTCGTCGATGTTGACGTACTGATAGCCGGCATCGGCCATGCCGGTGCGGACCATCAGGTCGGCGGCCTCCCGGACCATGGCGTCGGTGATGCGGTTGTAGTGGGCGTACCAGTGGTTCCATCCCATCGGCGGGGTGAGGGCCAGAAGGTCGCCGGAGCGGATGGTGAACCGACGCCGGGCTTCGCCGTGACGATTCGCGGCCCGAAGGGTGAGGACGTGATCGCCCCGGGGCGGGGCAACGCCGGACAGGATGCCGTTTTCCGCATCGAGCTGCAGGCCGGGCGGCAGGCCCTCGACGCTGAACCGCATGGGCCGCTCGCCGGTCGTGGGAATGCGGTAGAGGAACGGATGGCCCGGCCGGCAACCGGACACGGTCGGGCCGTTGATGCGGGGGGCGGGTCCCGGCTTGGGCGTGAGGATCACGCGCGGCTCCTCCGGGGCTTTGACGGCCACGGGGCGGCCTTCGGCCATGATGAAGCGCGCTTCGGCCCAGTTGGCATGGTCGAAGTCGATGCCATCGCCGGCGTCGGTGACGAGGAGAAGCAACGAGCGACGCCCAGAGAGATCCACATCCACCGGCTTCGGCGGATCGCCCAGGGTCATCCGGCCCGAGTCGAACAGTTTTTCGTCGTCCGCATAGAGGCGGAAACGAACCGAGGCGCGGCGGTTGCCGGCGGCGTCATCCACGCCGACCATTGCCTGGAACCGCTCGGCGCGGCCATCCAACCGGACCCACAATGTGCTGCGGGCATGGGTGCCCACGCCGTGGTCGAACCGGCGACCGCCAATGGCCAGCGGCTTCCCGGTGACGGCGCGGTCGATTCGGGGCCGGCCCCAGCCCTGGCGCATCAGGGAGAGGTCGAGGCTTCCCAACGGCACCGATTCGGAGGCGTTTCCCAGACCGGCCCACCAGCCAAGGCCAAGACACCAAGCAAGATAAAAGGTCGGGCGCATGGACCGAGCAAAGCACGCGCGCCGCCGGGCGGCAAGCCGCGGAAGAGAAACGACGGCAAGCCTTCGACGCCGAGGCCGGGCCGGCCGGCCACCCCGCCGTGGAGGCAGGCGGCCGGAGGTTTCGCCGCGCGCCACTCAGTTCAGCCGAACACCCCGGCGGACGAAGGTGGGTACGTCCAAGTCCTCGCCCCGGTAACGGGTGGGATCGCACTTCTCGAAGCGCTCCTTGCGAACGACCTCCAAGGGCAGCATGAACTGGACGTTCCGGGGGGAGGCGGTTTTTCGCTGCTTGCCCTTGCGTTTGTTCTCGGCAAACAGCCGGGCGGTCTCCTCCGGGGTCAGCTTGGGTGGAGGCGGCACGAAACGCCGCGCCCGCGGCGGCTCACGCTCGGCCGAAGACGCGGGCCGTTCGACGATCTCGGTTTCCGGATCCTCCGGGGGCGGGGTCCACGCCGGCGCGTCGGCATGAGAATGCACGGCGCCAACCAGCACCAGCCGCAGGCGGTCGCCCAAGGCCGGGTCGGTGGCGGCGCCCATCAGGATGTTCCGGTCATCACAATGACGCGCGGCCTCTTCCATCACATGACTCAATTCCTTGAGCGGCAGGGAGCCGGCCTCGACCCAGAGCAGGACGTTCTGGGCCTGCGCAAGAGTCTCGGCGCCCCCCAGGAAGGGACAGGCCAACACGCGCTTCCAAGCCTCCCGCACCCGCCCCTCCCCGGCGGCTTCGCCGGTGGCGAGCACGCTTTCGCTGTGACGGCCGCGGAGGGTTTCGCACAACTCGGCGAATCCCACCGACACGATGCCGCGGCCGGCGGCGAGCCGGGTCAGGCCGAGCAATCCCTCGGCCAACACGTCGTTGACGCGATCGAAGGCTTCCTGCAGGAGGCAGTCCTCGCCGACCAGACGGATCACCCGTTGGTTGGGCAGAACCACCACGGCATCAGCGGCGGTGTGGCACCGTCGGAGGGCTTCCTCGGCCTGCCGGGCGCGGTGGCGGCCTTCGAGTTCGAGGGGAGTCGTGACCACGCCCAGCACCAGGCAGCCTTGGTCGCGGGCCACGCGGGCCAGGACGGGGGTGACGCCCGAGCCGGTGCTGCCGCCCAAGCCGGCCACCACCAACAACAGGTCCGCCCCGGCCGCCAGGGCCTGGAGACGCTCGGTTTCGCCCTCGGCGACGGCGCGCGCCACGTCGGGATCGCCGGCGCGCCAGCCGCGGGTCAACGCCTCGCCCAGCAGCACACGCTCCGCGACGGCGCACTGCTGCAACAGGCGGGCGTCGGTGTGGACGACCGCCAACGGGAGCGCGCCGGCGGCGCGGGCGGCCAGATGTTCGACGGCCCGCAAGCCGGCGGTGCCCACGCCCACGATCTTGACGCGGGGACCCGGCGCGGAAGTTTCCTCGGGAAGCGGATGGGATTCGGCTGGATTCATGGCTTGGCGGTCTTGTTCAGGAGGCCGCCCACCTTGCTGGCGAGTCGGGCCATCAGGCCGGCGGAACGGCGTTGGCCGACGCGGGTGGCGCCGAAGCGAACCAGCCCGATGCCGGTGGCGAACTCCGGTTGATCGAGGGAGGCCGCCTGGCCGCCCAGATCGCGGCAGGTGGCGACGGTGGCGGGCAGCCCGAACACCTCCTGGGCCAGTTGGCAGATGCCCGGGATCCGGGCGCCCCCGCCGCACAACACCACCCCGGCCCGCAGGAAACTCAGCAATCCGGTCCGGTCCACGTCCTCCGCAATGATATCCAACGTTTCCCGCAGCCGGAGCGACATGATGCGATGGAGATTCTCCAAACTGACCGTGTCGGACTCGAGGCCGTTGGCTTGCAGGGCCAGGGTCCGCCCGCGCACCTCGGGCGCCATCAGGGCGGCGCCATGCTCGACCTTCAACTGCTCGGCGTGTGACTGGCTGAGGCGCAGGCCATAGGCCAGGTCGTTGGTGACGTGGTCGCCCCCCACGGCCAGCACGCCACTGTGCCGGACCACCCGTCCGGCATAGACGACGTACTCGGTGGCGCCGGCCCCCAGATCGATGACCAACGCCCCGAGGTCCTTCTGCTGGGGCGTCAACACCGCCAGCGAAGAGCCAATGCCGTTGAAGACGACTTCCTCGATGTCGATCTGCGCCTGGCGGACCAGATTGATCGGGGTCTTGAGCCGTTCGCTGTGGCCGTGGATGACGTGGACGTCCAGCTCGAGCACCTCACCGGTCAGGCCGATGGGGTTGAGGATGCCTCCCCGGCCGTCGAGCACATAGTGCTGGCGGAAAACATGGAGGACTTCACGCTCGGCGGGCAGGCCCAGGGCACAGGCGTTGTGGCCGACGTCCTCGATGTCGGCCTCGGTGACCTGGCGCTCCGGGGGCGGCAGGTGGTGGCGGCCGCGGTTCGTGAATCCCTTGATGTGGGCGCCGGTCACGCCGAGGTACACGCTGCGAATTCGCAGTTCCGCCATTTCCTCGGCCTGCCGCAGGGCTTCCCGCACGTCCTCGGAGGCCAGGTCATGGTCCACGATCTCGCCCTTGCGGACGCCCCGGGATTTGTGCTGGCCGACGGCGATGATGTTCAAGACGCCCTCATGGCTCAGGGCGCCCACCACGACGCAAATCTTGCTGGTGCCCAGTTCGAGGCCGACGATGATGTGATGGGATGGCTTAAACATCTCGGGCGAGGGGGAGTTTGAGGACGCCTTTGGGGAAGCCCGCCGAGGGTGCGGAGGGTTCCGCCGGTGTCCAGAGCGAGGGACAGTTGTTGGGGATGGAAAGGTCCACCTGCAGCAGCCGCCGGCCGTTGGCGCGTCCCACCTCTTGGAGATAGAACAACCGCAACAACTGCCGGGGCAGTTCGTCGGGACCCAAGGTGGCGCGCACGCCGTTGTCCAAGGCCACGTGCAGAACGCCGGTTTCGGTCAAATCGATCGTCCGCAGGCCGGCCTGCTCGTCAAGGCGCAGTTGCCGGTAAACCTCGATCAGCCGCAGAGCCCAGCGGAGACGCAGGTCGCCGGTCATCTGGCCCAGGGTCACCTCGGTCGGATCCACCCCCACCACCTCCGGCAACGGTTCGTCGGCGAAGGGGTCGTCGCCGGGTCGCCCTTCCATGCCGCCCGGCATGACCATGCCCTCGCCGTCCAGGTAGCAGATCCGGGCCTCGAGGCTTTCCTCGCCGAACCGCGAGTACAACCGCACCCGGGCCACCGGCCGGCGCTCGATGATCCCGATCCGCACCACGTGCGGGAGCACCCGTTCCACCGAAACCTCGGCCGCATAGGGGATCTCCTCCAAAGCGCGGCGCACGCGGGCCAGGTCGATGGCCAGGAGGTTCTGGCCCGCCCGCAGCCCGGACCGCAGAAGGATTTGCTCGCGCGTGACCGCCCGCAGCGGGGTGGTGATCTGAATTTCCTTCAGGGGGAAAAGCCGTTCGCCGGCGAGCCACTGCTGCCGCCAGCGCGGCCACTGGGAATGAGCCCAAACGCCCAGAGCCGTCACTCCGGCCACGAGGACTCCGGCCGCCAACGCCCGCCGCCAACGCCGCCAGCGCCGCCGGCGACGCGCCGCCACCTCCAGCCCCTTTTTTCGCCGTCGCCGAAATTGGTTCTTGCGGCCCATGACGTTCTCGTCCTCTTGCGCCGGTTCAGGCGCCCGGCGCCTGCGGGGCCCCGCGCCGCATGGCCAGTTCGATCATCCGTTCACACAATTCGTCGAACCCGATCCCCGCCGCCGCCGCCGCCTTCGGCAGGAGGCTGGTCTCGGTCATGCCCGGCAGGGTGTTGACCTCCAACACCCAAGGCTGGCCGTCCGCCGCGACGATCAGGTCCACCCGGGCGTAATCCCGGCCGCCCACGGCCTGGAAAGCCCGCCGGCCGGCGGCTTGGATCCGCCGTGTGGTTTCCTCCGGGAAATCCGCCGGGCACCGATATTCCGTGGCGCCGGTGGTGTACTTGCTCTGGTAATCGTACCGTCCGCTTCGGGGCACGATCTCCACCACCGGCAGGGCCTCACCCGCCAGCACGCCCACGGTCACTTCCCGGCCGCGAATGAACTCCTCGGCCAGCACCGGCGGACCGGCCCGCCACGCCTCGCCCAATGCGCGTGGCCAGTCGGACGGGCCGGAGGCAAACGCCAACCCGACGCTCGACCCCTGGCGGGTGGGTTTGAGCACCAACGGCCAGCGCAACCTCTCCGGCGGCGGGGCGTCCGGGCTTTCGACGACGGCCGAGAGCGGCGTCGCCAGACCTGCTTCGAGGAACAACCGCTTGGCCTCGGCTTTGTCGAACGCCGCCCGGCTGGCCTCGGGGCCGCAACCCGTGTACGGAACCCCCAGGGCCTCCAACCGCGCCTGCACCTGGCCGTCCTCACCGTAGGTCCCGTGCAAGGCCAGGAACACCACCTCGGTCCCCTCGGGCAGCGTCCAATCCTCGGAAACCGGATCCAGTTCAAACACCCGATGGCCGCGCCGACGCAACGCCGCCGCCACGGCCCGCCCGGTGCGGAGGGACACCTCCCGCTCGGCGGAACGTCCGCCGAGCATCACCGTGATCGTCAGGGTACGTCCGAGGGCCATCGGCTCAATCCCCCCAGATTTCGACCTCGGTCTCCAACCAGATGCCCGCCCGGGCCGCCACTCGTTCCCGGACCTGTTCGATCAGGGTCAGGACGTCCCGCGCCGTGGCTTCGCCGGTGTTGACGATGAAATTGGCATGCACTTCGGAGACCTTCGCCCCGCCCACCCTCAGGCCCTTCAAACCGGCCTCCTCGATCAGGCGCCCCGCAGGGATCTTGTCCGGATTTCGGAAGATGCAGCCGGCGCTCGGCTCCCGCGGCTGGGTGCGGCGTCGTTTCGCGCGGAAACGTTCCTGCAGCGCCGCGATGGCCTCGGGATCACCCGGTTCGCCATCGAACCACGCCTCCAAGGCCACGTGATCCGTGAAGAAATCGCAGCCGCGGTACCGCACCGAGAGGTTGGCGGTCCGCAGCTCGAACACGTTGCCCGCCATGTCCGCCGCCCGCAGGCGGTCCACCACCCGGAAGGTCCAGCTTCCGTGGGCGCCGGCGTTCATGCGCAGCGCGCCACCCACCGTGGCCGGGATGCCTTCCAGAAACTCCAGCCCGGTCAAGCCCGCCCGCCGGGCCGCCGCCGCCACATCCCGCACCAAGGCGCCGGCGCCGGCCCGGATCGAATCGCCTTCCCGCTGGATGTGCGTGAAGGCCTCGCCCGCGAGGGTCAACACCACCCCCCGCACCCCGGCATCCACCACCAGCAAGTTCGATCCCCGGCCCAGCAACCGGCAGGGTACATCCCGCTCGCGGCAAAAACGCAGCACCGCCTGGAGATCCGGCTCGCTTCCCACTTCCACCAACACGTCCGCCGGCCCGCCAACCCGCAAGGTCGTGCGCCGGCTCAGGTCCGCCATGACCTCCATGCGGCTGGCCGGGCTCAACAACGGCGCCAAGCCGGCGGCCAGCTCTTCGACAGGCGGAACTCGGATCAAACGTGTCGTGGCCATGATCGGTTCAACTCAAGGGCGACACCACCGCCGGCTGGATCCCGGCGGCCGGTGTCCAAGCCGGATCGACGCTCTGCCGGATGCGTTCCGCCACCCGGCGGGCGGCCTCGGGACGATCCCATCGTGCCAGCGCCTCCTGCATCCGGGAGCGCACCCTGGCGTCCACCAGCAACGGCCGCAGCACTTCCACCCATTTCTCCGGGCGCTCCAGCACGTTCTGCGGAATCCAGCGCGCCCCTCCGGCTTCCGCCAAACAACGGGCGTTGGCGGTCTGGTGGTCGTCCACGGCGTACGGATAAGGCACCAACAACGCCGGCACCCGTGCCGCCGCCAGCTCGGCGATGGAAGAGGCGCCGGCCCGCGAAAGCGCCGCCGTGGCGGCGCCCAAGACCTCCGGCATCCGGTCGGTCCGACCCGCCACCCAGCCCGGCACCCCCGCCGCCGCGTAACGCCGGCGCACCTCGTCGGCATCCGCCGGCCCGGTCAGGTGAACGACCTGCAAGCCGGGGGCCAGCAGCCGCCAAAGCGAGACTGCCGACACCATGGCTTGGTTCAATGCCCGGGCCCCTTGGCTGCCGCCCATGACCGCCAGCACCGGCCGCTCGGGATCCAACCCCAGCGCCCGCCGGCAGGCCGACGGGTCCCGGCCCCGGAAACCCTCGCGCACCGGCATCCCGGTCACCCGCACGCGCCGTCCGGACAACGCCTCGACACAAGGCGGAAAATGCACGAAGACCTCCCGCGCCCAGCGTCCCAACCGGCGGACCGCGCGGCCGGGCACGGCGTTGGCCTCATGGAGGAACACCGGCACCCGCCGCCAGCGCGCCCACAGGACGGGCGCCACGCTGGTGAAGCCGCCCATTCCCAGCACCGCCGCCGGGGGATCAAAGGCAAACCGTGCCCCCAACCGCCGCCAGGAACGCGCCAACCCCAGCGCAAACCGGTGCGCCCGCCGCAGGCGCCACCCGGCCGAAGGCAGCGTCATCACCCGTTCCTTGGGGAGTCGCTTGACGGCCTCCTGGTCCACCGGCTTGTCGGACACCACGCAGACGGTTCGCGCCCCGGCCTTTTCCAATTCGGCCGCCACCGCCAAACCGGGATACAAATGGCCGCCGGTGCCGCCACAGGCGATCACCACCAACGGTCCTGTCGCGCGCGCTCCGCTCATGCTTCCCCCGCCTCCGTGGTTTCGGGGAACAGGCTCATCGGCTCGCCGTAGAACGGCCCTTCATCCGGGCGGGTCCGCCCGATGCGCAGCAGGACGCCGACCATGAGGCAGGTCATCATCAAGCTCGAACCGCCCTGGCTGATGAACGGCAGCGTCAGACCCTTGTTGGGCAGGGCGCCCGACACCACCGCCATGTTGCACAACGCCTGGCCCGCCAGCAGGAAGGTGATGCCGGTGGCCAGCAACGTCCCGTAGCGGTCCACCGCCCGCCGGGCCACGGTGATCCCGCTCCACAGCAGGACCACGTACGCGCTCATCAACGCCAACGTCCCCGCCAAGCCGTACTCCTCCGCCACGATCGCAAAGATGAAGTCGTTCTCGCACTCGGGGATGAACCGCCACTGGGTGCTCCGGGAAAATCCCACGCCCGTCAGGCCGCCGCTGGCGATCGCAATCCGGGCCTGCCATGCCTGATAACCGATCTCTTCCTTGGTCTCCTCGAGGTGGAGCCAGGAATAGAGCCGCTCGATCCGCATGCTGCTGAACTTGATGCCCGCCCCGCCAATCAGCAGCACCGCCAACCCGCCGACCAGGATCCACCGCCGCGGCAGCCCCGCCACGATCAAGACCACAATAGCCGCCATCACCAGCAGGACGGTGCTACCGAGATCGGGCTCGATGACGATCAGGCCGGCCACCGGTCCGATCAACAGCGCGGGATACAGCAGCCCCCCGCGCGCGCTGGTGATCCGGACCGAGGGGCTCGCCCCGTACCGGGCCAGCGCCATCAGCAGGGCCAGTTTCGCCAGGTCCGACGGTTGGAACCGGAAGCCGGCCAGCGAGATCCAGCGTCGGGCGCCGTTGATGGGCTTCTCGAACAGGACCGCCACCAACAGCGCCACCGCCACGCCGTAGGCCAGGGGGGTCAATTGCTTCAGCCGCTCATACGGCATCAGCACCACCAGGGTCGCGCCGCCGATGCCGAGGGCCAGCGCCAGGACCTGCGTCTGCAGGACGGACAACCCCGACCACGCATCGACCACGTCGTACAGCATCACCAAGCCGAAGGCCGCCAGCAGCACCGTCACCACCAACAGGGTGCGCAGCGCCCGGTGAAGGGGTCGATCGTGGTCGCGACTCATCGGCCCTCCTGGTTGCCGTTGCGCTTGTGGGTGGGGATCTTCAGCGTCTGGCCCACCCGGATGGTCGTGGTCCGCAGGTTGTTCTCCCGCTGGATGGCCTCGATGCTCACCCCGTCGCGGCGGGACAACCGCGTGAGGGTGTCGCCTCGTTGGACCTTGTGGAGGGTGCCCGGATACCTGGCTTCGGCTTGGGCGGCCGGTTTCTCACTGGGCGGCGGGATGATCAGGGTGGTGCCGATCTGCAACCGCGTGGGCACCAGGTTGGGGTTGGCCCGCTCGATGTCCGCCACGCTCACCCCGTACTTGCGGCTGATGCCCCAGAGGGTGTCGCCGGACTGCACGACGTGCTCGCGGGCCTTGGCCAACCGGCGGCTGGTGTCCGGCTGAGGCGAGGCGGGCCCGGCCCGCCGGGAAGGCGCCGCATTGGTCAGGATGCGCTGGGTCGGCGGCCGGTTCGTCAGGTCCTGCATGGCCGCGACGGGCCGGTTGGCCGGGACGGCCCGGTCCGGCGTGGAAACCGGCGGCGGCGTGGCCCCGGTCCGTGCCGTGCCGGCAGGCGGCTTGGTGGCGCGCGGCGTGGTGACACGCGGCGGCTGATTGGTCGGCGCAGGCCGGGCCTGCCGGGAACGCGCCGCCGGGGGCTGTGTCCGGGCGACTTGGTTGCTGCGGGCGGTCACCGTCTTCCAGAGTTCCTGGACCGACGGCAGTCCATTGGTGGGCGCCCGTTCCTGGGCGGGCGTGGGCCCCTCCTGGCTGCAGCCCTGCAGCAGCAGGACCGCGCAGAAAAGTCCGTGGGCGGCGACAACGACCGCCACCATCAACGGGAATCCCTTCCAAGCGGGAGAGCCCCGTTGGGAACGGCCGGTCGAATCGAAGGTGGGTGGTTTGGTCATGGTCAGTAGCGGTTAGCGGTTCGCGGTTCGCGGCCACATTGTCCGCCAAGGGCCGGGCGTTGTGAAGTGGGAACCAACCGGTTGGCCGGTCCAAAGCACCGGGCGCCGATCGCCAACAAGTGATGTCCTCTCGGTCGCTTCATCGCACCTTCAATGTGGCCAGGGCGATCACGGCAAAGAAAATGCCCAGGATGTAGAAACGGGTCACCACCTTGGTCTCGGCCCAGCCCTTGTACTGGAAGTGGTGGTGGATCGGCGCGCAGAGAAACACCCGCCGGCCGGTGCCATATCGTTTGCGGGTGTACCGGAACCAGCTCACCTGCACCATCACCGAGACCGCCTCCATCACAAACACGCCCCCGGCGATCAGCAGCACGAAGGGCTGCTGGATCAAGACCGCCATGATTCCCAGCACCCCTCCCAGGGCCAGCGAGCCGGTGTCGCCCATGAACACCTCGGCCGGGTGGCAGTTGTACCAAAGGAACCCCAGCCCCGCGCCCAGGATGGCCGCGCAGATCACTGTCAGTTCCCCCGCACCCGGCACGTAGGGCACGAGCAGGTATTCGGCCAGTTTCACGTTGCCGGCGATGTAGGTCATCACCAGCAACACCCCGGTCACGATGAGCACGCAGCCGATCGCCAGCCCGTCCAGCCCGTCGGTCAGGTTCACGGCGTTCGAACTGCCGACCACCGCCAGGATGGTGAGCACGACTCCCACCAGGGGCGCGCCGGTGAGCACCGGGTGTTTGATGAAGGGAACGAACAGGTCCGCCACCAGGGAGCGGGTTTCCTCGTTCCACCAGAGGTAGCATCCCAGAACGGCGGCCACGCCGACCTGCGCCCAGAATTTCAGCCGGGCGCTCGCCCCCAAAAAGCTGCGGCGGGTCAGCTTCGTGTAGTCGTCCAGAAAACCCAGTCCCGCCAGGGTCACCAATGGCAGCAGCGTAAGGGCCATGAAGAGGGTCCACCGGGCCCACAACAGGGCGCTCACGTCGATGGCCGCCACGATCAACAATCCGCCCATCGTCGGCACGCCGATCTTGCGCCGGGCAGCCTCCTGCCGGGCGATTTCCCCCGTCCGTTCGTCGGCGTACTCCTGGCGGTAGCGCATCGAGCGCAACCACCGGATCATCCACGGCCCGAGCAGCCAGCTCGCCGCCAAGGCCGTCACCGCCGCCCCGGCGCTCCGAAAGCTGATGTATTGAAACACCCGCAGCCAGGAGAGCGGATCCTCCCATGCGGTGCCTCGGATGGACTCCAAGAGCCATTGACTCAGGTAGTAGAACATGGGTGGTCGGGGAGTCGGGCCGGGGAGGTTCCCGCCTGGCGTTGGCGTTGTTGCAGTCCTTTCACCAAAGTTTCGAAATGGGCGGCCCTCGACGCCTTCACCAGCACCGCATCGCCCGGCTGCAGAACTGTTTCCAACACGTCAAGGGCCGCCCGGGGGTCGGGACAGACGGCGACGGCGGACAATCCCGCGGCGCGTGCGCCATCGGCCAGCGCGGTGGCTGTCGAGCCAGCAACCACCAGCACCTGGACCCCGGCGTTCACGGCCGCACGACCCACCCTGTCGTGCTCCGCCGCGCTGCGGGCGCCCAATTCCGCCATCGGTCCCAAAACCGCCACCCGGCGCCGGTCCCCGGCCACGTCCGCCAGGGTCTCCAGCGCCGCAATCATCGAATCCGCGTTCGCGTTGTAGCAGTCCACCAGCAGGCGCCAGGGACCGCACTCCACGGGGTTCATGCGCAGGGGCGCCGGTCGGCACGCCGCCAATCCGCGTCGCGCCTCCTCCGGCCTCAACCCCAACCGGGCGGCCACCGCCAAGGCCAACGTCGCCAGGCCCGCCATGTGACGCCCCAACAAGGGCACGAAGTACTCCCCGCTCCACCCCGGCTCGGGCGCCTGCACCTCGAACCAGCAGCCCGCCCAATCCACCACCGCCCACCGCAGCCGCCAGTCCGCCCCGGCCCGCCACCCGGCCGTTTCCACCGGCACGCCGGCTTCCCGCCGCAATCGCTCGCTGCCCGGGGCATCCCAGTTCAGGAACAGCCGGCCCTCCCGGGGCAAACACCGCACCAGGGCGCTTTCCTCCCGGATCACCCCCGCCAGATCGCCGAAGAACTCGAGGTGCTCGTGCCCCAGCCAGGTCAGGACCCCGAACCGCGGCTGGATGATCTCCAGCAGCGGCTCCAGCTCGCCCGGATGGTTGGTCCCGGCCTCCACCACGGCGGCTTCATGCTCCGGCTCCAGGCCGAGCAACGTCAGCGGCACGCCGATGTCGTTGTTGTAACTGGCGGGGCTGGCATGGGTGGCAAACCGCTGCCGCAACACCGTGGCCAGGATTTCCTTGAAACTCGTCTTGCCGTTCGAGCCGGCCACCGCCACCACCGGCAGGGAAAGCTGCCGCCGCCAGGCCGCCGCCAGCCGGGCCAAAGCACGCCTTGAGTCGGCCACCCGGATGACCCCCCGCCGGGCCGGGGGCGGCGGGTCCGGAACGCGCTCCACCACCGCGCCCCGCGCCCCTCGTTCCCACGCCTGACCGAGAAAGGCGTGTCCGTCGAACCGCGGTCCCCGCAGCACCCAGAACAAATCGCCCTCCACCACCTGGCGCGAATCGGTGCACACCCGGCGCACCTCCGCCTCCGGCGGCCCGTCCAATTGGCCGTCGATGGCTTGCGCGATGGTCTGGAGGCTCATCGGTTTCACCGGATCAACTCCGTGAATCGCCGGCAGTCCATCCCAGCTCGCCCAAGGCGACCCATGCCCGGCGCCGGTCGTCGAAAGGCACCCGCACGTAGGCCAGCTCCATCGTCGTCCGCCGGCCTTTGCCCGTCAGCAGCACGAGGTCGCCCGCCTCCGCCTGTCCCAGCAAACGCCGGATGGCCCGGTCCCGGTCGGGTTCCTCTTCGACCCGCCGGGCCCCGGCCTTCCGGGCGGCCCGGCTGACGGGCCGGATCAACGCCTCCGGCGGCTGCTCCATCGGGTTGTTCGAGGTGACCATCACCACCTCCGCCAAACGCCCGGCCGCGGCGCCCAAGCCGGTGAGTTCGTCGGCCGCCTGCCACGCCGAACCGCCCACCAGCACCAGCAGCCGGCGGGCGGCCGTCCGGCGCGCGTCCGCCAGCACTTCCTGCAAGGCCGCCGGGCTGTCGGCCCCATCCACCCACACCCCGAAGGGCTGGCCGCGACGGATCGGCTCGCACCGCCCCGGCGCCGAAACCAACCGCGACCACCCGTCCCGCACGGCCCCGGCAGGAACCCCCAGCGCCCGGGCCGCCATGCCCGCCTGCAAGGCCGCCCGCATGTTCTGCTGGCCACACACCGCGAGCGTGCAGTCCATCGGCCCCCGGCCGGTTTGGAGACGCAACGTCCAGCCGTCGCGCGAGGCCCGGGCCAGCTCGACCTGCCACAAGGGCGCCCCCTGCCATCGCCCGGAGACGAGCCGGATGCCGGGCGCCAGGCCGCGTTCCCAAGAAATGCTGATCAGCTCCCCGGCGGTCACGCCGGGCGGCGTCTCGCCGCCGAGCCGGATCAACGTTGCCAACGGCACCTCCTCGGTGATGCTCCGTTCCAAGGCGGCGGAGCCGAGTTCCAACACGCAACGGCCGATGCCCTGCTCCACCAGACAGGCCAACATGTGCTGCACATCCGAAGGCTCCTCGGCGCCGTCCCGGCCCGGCAGGAGGCGGTCGCCCAGTTCATGGCCGAGGGCGCCGATCAACCCCACCGGCCGCCCCGCCGCCGCCCAGAGTTGCCGCAAGTAGAAGGCCACTTCCGCCGACCCGGGTCCGGTCACGCCGACGATCTGCAAACGGCGCGCCGGCTCGCCGTAGTAACGGGCGGCAATCCGGGCCAGGGCCCGCCGGCTGTCCGTCACCCGCACCGCCACCGCCCGCCGCGGCAACCAGCCCATCCGCTCCGTCACCACCACCTGCGCCCCCCGGGCCACCGCCTCCGCCACGTGGTCGTGGCCGTCGCCTTCCGGCCGCGAAAGCGCCACGTAGATGGACCCCGGCAACACCGCGCCCGGATCGTAGGTGATGCCCTGGACCGGATCGTTTGCATGACCGTTGAGCCGGATGCCCTTGCCCAGGACCCGGACCACCTGACGCGTGCTGAGTGTTGCCGTTTTCACCAATAGACCTCCTCGGGAAGTTCGCGGGATGGGTTGATTGCCAGAGGCGCTTCCGGCCACGGACCGTCCGCCGGTTCCGGCAGCCACTCCGGAGGTGCGGCGCGATCGGGCCGGATGCGCAGGTAGTTGCCCAGTTGCTCGGCCACCCGCTTCCACGTCGGGCCGACCACCGACCCGCCGCCGTGCCGCCCCGGGCTGTGGGGCTTGATCAGCCCGATCAACATGCACAACTCCGGCTGCGTCGCCGGGAAAAAGCCGACGAAGGAGGGGTAATCGGCCCCCGGGGGATAACCGCCCTTGCCGTCCTTGGTGTACGGGTTCGGGTAGTCGGGATCGTACCACTGGGCGGTGCCGGTCTTGCCGGCGATGGTGTAGAGCCGGGACTCGACCCGCCGGCCGGTGCCGCCGGGGCTGACCACCTGGGTGAGGGCCCAGGTGAGATTGGTGGCGGTGGCCGGCGAGAAAACGCGCCGCACCACCGAGGGTGGGTTTTCCAGCAACACCCGGCCTTCGTCGTCTTCCACCCGGGCCACCAGCCGCGGCCGCATGAGCACGCCGCCGTTGGCGATCGTGGCGTAGGCCAGGGCCATGTGGAGGGGCGTCACCGCCACGCTTTGCCCGAAGACCATCCGCAAGTAGGTGGTCCGCCGCTCCGGCCGGGGCACGTTGCCCCGCACCACCTCCGGCAGGTAAAGCTCGGGCGCTTCGTTGAATCCCAGGGCTTCGCAAACGGCGTGGAAGAAGTCGGGCGGAACGAAGCGCTCGGCCAGTTTGCCGGTGCCGATGTTCGAGGACTTCCGCAACACGTCCAGCCAGGTCAGCTCGCGGTAGGGATGGAAATCCCGGATCCGGTCGCTGTGCCGGCCGCGAACCAGCCACCAGACGCCGTTCTCGCAGTCCACCTTCTCGTCCCACGGCAGCCGCCGCACCCGTTCGAGGGCCGCCGCAAAGGTGACCGCCTTGAAGGTCGAACCCGGTTCGATTTGGGCGGCGACGGCCCAGTTGCGCAGGGTGTTCACGTCCCGGACATCCTCGGGATCGAAATCCGGCAGGCTCACCATCGCCACCACATCCCCGGTGCGCGGCCGCAGCACCACCGCCACCGCGCCCTCGGCCTTGTGTTCCCGGACCAACTCCACCAAGGCGGTGCGCACGATCCGCTGGGCGCCCACATCCAGCGTCAACACCACGTTGGCGCCGTCAACCGGCAGCAACCGCTCGCGCCCCACCTGGTACCCGGGCGCCCCCCGCAGTCGGTGGTCGAACTGCCGTTCGATCCCCATGACGCCCTCCTCCCAACGCCAGACCCCGTAAAGCTGGTTGGTTTCCTGGACGCGAACCAAACCCACCACATGCGGCGCCAGCCGGCCGGAGGGGTAGAGACGCCGATAGCTCGGTTCGCTGAACACGGCCCGGTGCCGCAACGCCCGGAGCAGCATCTTGATCTTGGGGTTCTTCTCCTCGTTGAACGGAAACGGGAGGCGGGCCAGTTCGTTGGTCAGCCGGCGCCACGTCTCCAGCGGGACGTCGCGTTGGAGAAGCTCGTAGCGGTCCAGGATCCGCTTGTCCCCGCGTTGGATCCAGCGCGGCTGGAATTTCCCGTACACCGCGGCGACATCATCCATCCCCAGCACCTCGGCCACTTTGGCCGCGACCAAGAGCCGGCAGGGCTCGAACGCCTCCGGCAGGTCGGCGGCGATTCCCGGATCCACGCACACCGTCCGCACCGGGGCGCTGACCGCCAACACCGCGCCATGAACGTCCTTGATGGCGCCGCGACGGGCCGGCAACGGGTGGCGCGCGCCATGATTGGCCGCCCGGTATTGCACGTACTCGGCCCGCTTCAGCGTCTGGAAATGACCGACCCAGCACGCCAGCGCCACGTAGCCCAGCGTCAGCGTCAGCCCCAGCCACCGGAGCCGATGGGTATAGACCGGCGGTGTCACGGCTCGTTCCTCCCGGTGGCGCCCAAGGCCGGCGATCCCGGCCAGCCGGCCTGACCCGCCGGGGCGGTCTTGGGCAGGTTGTCGGTTGCTCCCCGAGTCGCCGGCGGCTCCCGTCCCTGGGCCAGGTTCACCAGCCAGTCCGGCTCCTCGATGGTCACGATTTGCTCCTCGCTCGGCGGCCCCAAGTCCAAGCCGAAGCGCCGAATCTGCTTCTCCAGAAAAACCGGATCGAGATGTTGCGCCAGCCGCACCCGGCGGTCCCGCTCCTGGTCCCGCAAAGCCGCCAGCCGGGCCTCCATGCGGAGGACTTCCCGGCGCAGCAGTTCGGTGCGGTTGGCATGCCACCGCTTGGCCATCGCCCCGGCCACCAGCGCCAGCACCACCACCGTCACCCCCACAAAACCGCGGGAACGGACCAGTTCGAGAACCGAGTTGGGATTGCCGCGCCGCCGGGCCATGAGCTCATCCCTCCAGTTTCTCGTACACGTAGAGCCGCGCCGAACGGCTCCGCGGGTTGCGCGCAATCTCCTCCGGCGAAGGCTGGATGGCCCGGCGCGTCACCCGTCGCAGCCGGGGCGGCCGGGGCCGGCGGAATTCGGGCCGGTCCACCTCCCCAACCACGTCGTAGGGACGCTCCAATTCCCGCGCGAAGGTCTTGATGACCCGGATTTCGGCGCCGTGAAAACCGATCACCGCCAGCCGCCCGCCCGGCCGCAGCAGACGCCAGAACACCCGCAGCCCCGCCCCCACCGTCTCCAGTTCCCGGTTGACCGCCATCCGCAGCGCCTGAAAAACGCGGGTGGCCGGGTGCAGCCGCTCGCCCCGGCGCGGGCAAACCCGTTCGACCAGCCGGGCCAGTTGCCCGGTCGTCCGAATCGGTTCCCGCGAGCGAGCCTCCACGATCGCCGCCGCAATCCGGCGCGCCCGGGGTTCCTCGCCCAGCTCGCGAAAAATCTGTTCCAACTGCCGCATCGTCATTCCGTTCACCAAATCCGCCGCCGTCGGCCCGGGCGCCCGCCCGAACCGCATGTCCAGCGGCCCGTCCTGCTGGAAGCTGAACCCCCGCTCCGCAGCCTCCAGTTGCCAGGAGCTGACCCCCAGGTCAGCCACCAGCCCGTCGCAGCTTCCCGCTTCCACCCATTCTTCGAGCCGCACGTAGCTGCCCTCGTGCAGCTCGACCCGCTCCCCGAATTCCCTCAGCCGTTCCCCCGCCGCCGCGACCGCCTCGGGGTCCAGGTCGCACCCGATCAGCCGCCCGTCCGGCGCGCTCGCCCGCAGAATCGCCTCCGCGTGACCGCCACCCCCCACGGTGGCGTCCACCCACAAGCCGCCCGGCCGGACCGCCAGCCCCTCGACCACTTCGACCGGCAACACGGGCACATGGCGGAAACCGGCCATGCCCCCGTCACCGGTTCATCCGCTCCCACACCGCGCTCACCCGCGCGGACAACCACGCCCGCACACCCCCCGTGCGCCCGGCCGGCAATGCCAGCTCCAAGTCCGCGTCGCGCAGGTCGTTCCGCACCACCCGCACGTCCGCCAGACTCATCCGCGGCTGTTTCGACCGGCGCCGCCACGGCCACCAACTCCCACCGTCGCGCCTAGCCGCACCGGATCCACCCTCCCGGGCCGCCCGCCGGGACGGATCGGCCACAGCCGCCGACGCGCCGCCTTTGGCCGAACGCGCCGGTTCCGTCCCGGGCGCGGAACGGGTTTCGGCCTGCGGAGCCGGGCCGGCCCCAACCCCCATCTGCTTGGCCGCCCGCGACAACAACCCCACCTCCATCCGGAACGAGGCCGGCGCCTCCCGCACCGGCGAAACGCTTCCATTGGCGAAAAGGAACAGGTTCTTCATGCCAGACCGATCTGCTTGAGAGTTTCCCGCGAGAGTCCCTCGACCGAACGGCGGTCGAACTCCACGTACCGCTCGGCGGGGATGATGCGGATGTAGTTGCGGCCGCCGCCGGCCAGGACGACGTCCTCCTTCAGGCCGACTTGGTTGGCCAGCCGTTGGCCGATGCCCAAGCGGCCCACTTTGTCGATCCGGGTGTCGAAACTGCGCCGGGCCAGCAAATCCAAGATCTGCTGCCGGCCGCCCGGGGTCAGTTGGCCGTTCACCATGATCTCGGTGTGAAGGCGGTCCCACGAATCCATGGGAAAAGCCGCCAGACAGTCCGGATCCACCAACGGCCAAGGCACCACCACCCAATCGACCTCCGGACACCGATCCCGCCAGACCTTCGGCAGCGAGACCCGCCAGCCGGAGTCCAGCTTGGCTGGGAACTCGCCGCGGAACTGCAGGTTGCTGGCGGTCTCGGTTTTCACGGGTTTGGGACCTTCAGCCCGCTTGGGACCCCCCCACATGGCATCCCAAATGATCCCAGCGAGCTATTGTCTGGTCCCATTATGGCCCTGCTGGCCCCTGGCACAAGCACAAAAGGCGAAAACCGAGGCTGCCGTCAGGGGGCAGTTATCCACGGGTATTTCACATTTTCGCTCCGCCGGCCGCCATGCCCCACCCACCTCCAACGCATCCCC
>RFJD01000541.1 GCA_003695015.1 Verrucomicrobiota bacterium
CTTGTCCTCCAACGTCCGCGCCAAGTGCGCCAAATCGACCAAAGCCCGGCCGTAATCCGCGGCGCGGAAACGGTCCGGGTGGGTCTCGAGGTACCGACGCAACGGCTCGACGAAGGCCGGATTTTCGCGGGCCCGCATGGCGCCGATCGCCGCCCGGGCCACGACGTTGTCGAAGGACGGCTTCTCCAACGCGCCGATCAGCAGGGCGTCGATGTCCTCATCCGGGCACCCGGCCAACCCCTCGAAGATCGTCGCCCGCAGGATGGGGTTTTCGCAACCGTCCAACCGTTGCCGGAGCGCCGCATAAGCCTTGGGGTCGTGGAAGCCGCCCAGCGCTTGGAGCACTTCGTTCAGCACGCGTTCGTCCGGTTGGTCGATGCCGGCCAGCAGTTCCTCGAGGGCGGCGTCGCTGTGGATCCGGCGCAGCGCCTTGGCGGCCTCGATTCGCAGGGCATAAAACCCGTCCTCCCGCAGCACGCGCCCCAGACGCCGCACCACCTCCTCGTTGGCGTTCTTGGCGAGATGACGCAGGGCCAGCAACCGGCCGGGCATGTCGCCGGCATCATCCAGTTGAGCCAGCCACATCGGCCGCGGCAGCCGGACCTCGATCCGCGCCAGCAACGTCACCTCCGGATCCACCCGGAAAATCTGGGGCGCCTTGGGCAGCGGAAAACTGAAGTCCTGCCGGCGGCTGTCGATGGTCACCACCCGGTCCTCGAGCAGCCCCTCGCCCTTGAACCGCAACGTCAGGGGGAACCGGAACAACAGCACCTGGTCCGACACCTTTTGCGTCTGGCGGACGGTGACGTGCGCCAGATGGGAGGCTTCCTCCCAGCGGTATTCGACTTCCAGCGACGGCGTCCCCGCATGGTAAACCCATTGGTCGAAGAACGCGTCCCACGACAACCCCGACAGCTCCTCGATCACCTCGCGCAAATCCTCCGTGGTCACGCAGCCGAAGGCGTGGCGCTCGAGATAGGTGCGGATGCAGCGGCGGTAGAGCTCCTCGCCCAGTTGCGACCGCAGCATGTGCAGCACCCAGCCGCCCTTGGGGTAGGCGCGGAAGCTGAACTGTTCATCCGGCTGCTTGAAGGTCCGGTGAACGATCGGCGTGGTGTCGTTGGCGTTGGCCAGCACCCGCTCGGCGTCTTGGAGCATTGACCAGAGGAAGGCGTCGCGGCCGTGACGGTGTCCTTGATAGAGGTTCTCGTAATAGGTGGCGAAGCCCTCGTTGAGCCAGAGGTGGCTCCAGTCCTTGCAGGTCACATAGTCGCCGAACCATTGGTGGGCCAGCTCGTGGGCCAGCAATCCCTGGCTGGAACGCAGCCGCCCCACCGAGGCCGGATGCAGCGTGCGGTCGGTGAGAATCGTCAGCGAGGTGTTCTCCATGCCGCCGGCCACGAAATCCTGCACGCACACCTGGCCGTACTTGTCCCACGGATACAGCACGCCGGTCTCCCGCTCGAAAAACGCCATCATGTCCCGGGTGTCGGGGAAGGAATTGGTGGCCATGCCGCTCTGGGAAACCGGCGCGTGAAACGTCAGCGGAATGTCCCGCCATTGATCCTCGAGACCGGCAAACCGACCGGCGGCCAGGGCGATCAGGTAGCTGACGTGCGGCTTGTCCTGAACCCAGCGCACCACCTCCAGGCCCGTCGCCTCGTCCATCGTCCGGCCCGCCAAGCGACCGTTGGAAAGGACCGTCATGCCCGGGGGCACCCGGCAGATCACCTCCGAGGTGAACTTCTCGTTGGGAAAGTCGTGGCTCGGAAACCAGTGCCGGGCCAGCTCGGCCTCCCCCTGGGTGAAGAGGTGCATGTCCTCGGGCCGGTAACCCAGCTCCGGCGTGCGGAAGTACAACCCGCGTTTCGGCCGGGCCGAGTAGTCCACCGTCACCGCGGTTTCGCGGTCCGGCGGAATCGGTTGTTCGAAGGTGATCCAGATGGCGTTGGTCTCGACCCGCCATCCTTGGATGGCGGCGGTGGCCGTGATGTTCGAGACCGCCAGCTCCACCGCATCCAGTCGCAATTCCCGCAAGGGCCGGGCGATGGGCACGAAACGCAACGTGGTTTGCGCCCGAATGGTGCGGTTGGTGAAATCCGGGGTGACGTCGATTTTCAGATGGACGATGTCCACCCGCCGGTCCGGGGCGTACTGCCTTTGAGCGACCACCTGCTCCGGTGGCAATTGCTCGCCCGCCATGCCGGCAGCGACCGCCCCTGCCAACGCCGCTCCGACCAACCACTTTGCCAACCCACCATGGATGCGTTTCAACGGTGACATGGGGCGGAGATTAAGCCCCACCCGGAAGAAGGCAATCCCGCGGTGACACACCCGGACCGCACGGCGCCGGCCTTCGCCCCCGGTGCCAAGGCGCCCGGCCCAAGCCCCGGTTGCGAGCAACCGGCCGTCCTGCCCCGGCAACACCATCCGCATGATCCGGTGCGCGACCGGATCCGCCCCGAGGGCTTCGCCCAACCCGGGCCGGGGGGCTGCCGCCCTCAGCCGAGCACCCGCTCGACCAACGTGGAAGCCTCCGCCTGCAACCGGGCCAGGTGCTCCGCCGAACGGGTGCTCTCGGCGTAGATCTTGTACTTGTTCTCCGTCCCGGAGGGACGCGCGGCAAACCAGCCGCCCTCGGTCACAACCTTCAGCCCGCCAATGGGTTCGTTGTTGCCCGGCGCCCGGGTGAGACGCTGGAGAATGCGGTCGCCCGCCAGCTCCTCCGCGGTGACGGCTTCGGGGCTCAACGCCGCCAGCTTCCGCTTGCCCTCCGGGGTGATGTCCCGGTCCACCCGCGCGTACCACACCCGCCCGAACCGCTCCTCCAACGCCCGGTACAACTCACCCGGATCCTTTCCCGTCCGGGCGGTGATCTCGGCCGCCAACAGCCCCAGCAACAGGCCGTCCTTGTCCGTCGTCCAGACCCGGCCGTTCATCTGCAGGAAGCTGGCCCCGGCGCTTTCCTCGCCGCCGAAGCAGAGGCTGCC
>RFJD01000542.1 GCA_003695015.1 Verrucomicrobiota bacterium
CGATGGAAACGGCTCGGCCGGTTGTGCCTCCCGGCGGCGGCCGCCATCACGTTGGCCTTCGCCCCGGTTTCGTTCGCTGAATCGGCCCTGCCGCCAACCGGCTATCTGTTCACCTACTTCACCGGCAACGGCGAGGACGGGCTGCATCTGGCATGGAGTCGGGACGGGTATCACTGGGAGGCTCTGAACCGCGGACGCAGCTTCCTGCGGCCCGAGGTCGGTGAGTCCAAGCTCATGCGCGATCCCTGCCTGGCCCGCGGCCCCGACGGCGTTTTCCACCTGGTCTGGACGACCTCCTGGCGCGGCAAGACGATCGGTCACGCTTCCTCGCGAGACCTCATCCATTGGTCCGAACAACAGGACATCCCGGTCATGGCCCACGAACCCACCGCCCTCAACTGCTGGGCACCCGAACTCGCCTGGGACCCCGAGCGCCGGCACTGGTTGATCTTCTGGGCCACCACCATTCCAGGCCGCTTTCCCGAGACGGCCAACCAGGGCGACAGCGACTACAACCACCGCATCTACGCCACCACCACGCGCGAGTTCCAAACCTTCACGCCCACGCGGCTCTTTCTCGATCCCGGCTTCAACGTGATCGACGCCACGGTCCTTCACGATCGCGGCCGCTATTACCTCATCGTGAAGGACGAAACCCGGGTGCCGGTTCGCAAACATCTCCGTTGGGCCGCCAGCGACGATCTCGAAGGACCATGGCAGGACTTCTCCCCGCCTTTCACCCGCGACTGGGTCGAAGGCCCCTCGGCCATCCGCATCGGCGACGATGTGCTCGTCTATTTCGACGCCTACCGCGATCACTATTATGGCGCGGTGCGCACCCGTGACTGGCGGCATTGGGAGGAGGTCTCGAAGCAGATGCACTTCCCCAAAGGCATGCGCCACGGCACGGTCATCGCGGTTTCGCGCGACATGCTCGAACCGCTGCTGGCGCTCGATGCAACCACGCCACGAACTGGCGCCACCAACACGCCCACCCCGGCGCCGGCCCAAACCGCGCCGGGGACCGCCTTTGCCCGCCCGTTCCGCCATCCCGGCATCCTCCATACGCGCGCCGAACTCGAGTTCGTCCGCTCACGCCTCGAGGCTGGCGCGGAACCGTGGCTGACCGCGTGGAAGGAACTCCGCGCCCATCCGGTGGCCCAACTCGATTACCGGCCCAGGCCGCGCGCCGACGTGGTTCGCGGTCCCAGCAACCATCCCAACATTGGCGGCAACGATTTCCTGCAGGACGGCTCGGCCGCTTACACCCACGCCCTCCAGTGGCAGCTCACCGGCAACCGCGAGCATGCCCGCAAAGCCATCGAAATCCTCGATGCCTGGTCGGCCACCCTGAAATCCATCGGCGGCCATGACGCCCGTCTGCTCACCGGCATGGCCGGCATTCATTATGTCAACGCCGCCGAACTGTTGCGCCATCTGGACGGCGGTTGGGATCCGGCCGCCCAGGCCCGTTTCGAAAAAATGCTGCGCGAGGTCTTGTATCCGATCATCCGCGATTTCTATCCCACCGCCAACGGCAACTGGGACGCCGCCATGATCCAGACCATGCTGGCCATGGGCGTGTTTCTCGATGACCACGCCATGTTCGATCGTGCGGCCAATTATTACCTCCGCGGCGAGGGCAACGGCGCCATTGGCCGCTACTTCAACGCGTTCGGCGAATGCCAGGAAAGCGGCCGCGACCAGGCCCACACGCAGATGGGCCTCGGCTATCTCGGGTGCGCCGCCGAGATCGGATGGAAACAGGGGCTCGACCTCTATGGCGCCATCGACAACCGCCTGCTCAAGGGCTACGAATACACCGCCAAATACAACCTCGGCCACGACGTGCCCTACGAACCTTATCGCAGCGTCGCCGGCCGTTACTTCTACAAGACCATCTCGCCCAGGGCCCGCGGACGCTTCTTGCCGATCTGGGAACGCGTCTATCACCACTACCATGACCGGCGGGGACTCGAGATGCCTTGGACGCGGCAGGTCATCGAAAGAATCCGTCCGGAGAACTGGCGGATGAATTTCGTGCCATGGAACACGCTGATGTGCGCGGGACAACCGGAATAACCTGGCGAAGTTGACGCCCGCCCAAGCACCTTGGCATGGAATTACACGACGCCGCCCCAGGCGAGGTTCTGTGGAGCCGGCCCTCGCCGGACGTGGCGAGGGGCCTGGCGGCGGACATCGATCCGCGCCATCGCGGTTACGAATGCTGGGCGGCCGGCCGGGGGCTCGACGGCTTGTTCGATTGCCGGGGCCAGCGCATCAGTGACACCAAGCCGCGTTCGTGCAACTTCGGCATTTGGTGGGCCGGCGACCGCTTGCGCGAATTGCTCGACCGCAACCGCATCACCAAGTGGAACTGGCGCGCCGGCGCCGAGGACTTGCTGCTGGAAGCGCCGGACTGCGTCGCGAACAACGGCACCAAGGCCACGCCGGTGTTGTGCGCGGACATCCTGGGCGACTGGCGCGAGGAAGTGATCTGGCGCACGCGGGACAACCGCGAACTGCGTATTTACATCAGCACCACGCCAACGCCGCACCGGATGGCGACGTTGATGCACGACCGCGTCTATCGCCTGAGCGTGGCCTGGCAAAACGCCGGTTACAACCAGCCGGCCCAGCCCGGTTTTTATCTCGGGGAACCGTGAGCCTCGCGAGCACACCAACGGTGCCGACTCGGCGGGTCACTCGCGCACGAGACGGTAGAATCCGGCGGATTCGTCGGCCGGAAGTTCGACCGTCCAATCGTCGCCGGTTCGCTGCGGCACGACCGCCAGGTCGCTCCAAGCCGGCGGTGACAGACGCGGCGTGAACTGGACCTGTTCCGGCACGGTCCCGCCCGCCGACCACCGCAGACGCAGTCGTCCCTTTTCCAGGACCGCGTGCAATCTCGGCCGTGGCGGTGGCGCGTCCAACACAACGTCCAAGTCACCGGTCGGCGGCAGGTCGATTTCGCCGGACCAAACGGCGTCGCCCAGCCGGACCGTCACC
>RFJD01000543.1 GCA_003695015.1 Verrucomicrobiota bacterium
GGACCTGCGGGAGGATGTCCCGTCCGCCCTCGGCTTTGACGGCTTCGGCGCCAGCCCCGACCAACCGCTTGGCATTGGCGAGAGCGGCTTCGGGGGTGTCGTAGCTGTGGGCGGGCAGATCGGCCACCAACAGCCCCCGGGGCCGCGCGCGGGCGGCCGCCCGCACGTGGTGTTCCATCTCCGCCATCGTGACGTGGGTCGTGTCCGGATAGCCGAGCACCACCATGCCGAGGGAATCCCCCACCAGGATCAACGGGATGCCCGCTTCGTCCAGCAACCGGGTCATGGGGTAATCGTAAGCCGTCAGGGCCGGGATCCGGCGACGGCCCTTCCAGCGGCGGAGTTCGGCGGCGGTGATCTTCTCCCGTTCCATCGACCCCAGCCTGAGCGCGGGACCGCAGGGGGGACAAGGCTTTTCCCCGGGGTGCGGCTCGGTGGGGCGGTGAATCGGACGCGTTTTCGGCGTGGCCAAAGCGGCGGCGTGGCGTTAACTGGATCGGGCGCCGGACAGACTTCCGGCGGTCGGGCTCATGTCATGGACAGATTGCTGCTCATCGACGACGAGACGGACCTGCACTACTCGTTCCAGCGGCTGTTCGCCTCGGACGACCTGGAAATCGCGACGGCGACCTCCGGGGAGGAAGGGCTGCGGCTGTTGAAGCGGTTCAAGCCGGACTTGGTGTTGTTGGACATCCGGCTGGGCGGCATGAACGGCTTGGAAGTGTTGCGGCGGATCCGGATGACCGACGCGCGGTTGCCGGTGATCCTGATGACCGCCTACGGCGGGACCCAGACGGCCATCGAGGCCATGAAGCTGGGGGCCTACGACTATCTGCTGAAGCCGTTCGATGTGCCGCAACTGCGCGAGGTGGTGGCCCGGGCGTTGCGGGCTTCGCGTGCCATGCGGCAGCGGGTGGCCGTCGAGCCGGAGGTGGACGCCGAGGACGTCGAGCTGGGGCTGGTGGGCCGCAGCCAAGCCATGCAGAGCGTGTTCAAACTGGTCGGCCAAGTGGCGGTGTCGGATGCCACCGTCCTGATCACCGGCGAGAGCGGCACGGGCAAGGAGCTGGTGGCCCGGGCGATTTACCAGCACAGCCTGCGGGCCAACCAGCCGTTCATGGCCATCAACTGCGCGGCCATTCCGGAGAACCTCCTCGAGAGCGAGTTGTTCGGGCACGAAAAGGGCGCGTTCACCGGCGCGACGGCCCAGCGGATCGGCCGCTTCGAGCAGTGTCACCGGGGGACCATCTTCTTGGACGAAATCGGCGACATGCCGCTGGCCACGCAGACCAAGATCCTGCGGGTGCTGCAATCGGGCACCTTCCAGCGGGTCGGCGGCGGGGAGACGCTGCAGGTGGACGTGCGCGTGCTGGCGGCAACCAATCAGGACCTCGAACGGGCCGTGGCCGAGCGCCGTTTCCGCGAGGACCTCTACTACCGGCTGAACGTCGTCCGGATCACCCTGCCGCCGTTGCGGGAACGGCCCGAGGACATCCCTCTGTTGGCGGGCTTTTTCCTGCGGCAGCAGGCCCGGGATCCGCGGCACGGGGCGAAGTCGCTTTCCGCCGAAGCGTTGGAGGCGCTGCAACAGTACGCTTGGCCCGGCAACGTTCGCGAGCTGGAGAACGCCATCCGCCATGCGGTGGTGATGGCGCGAGGGGACACCATCCTGCCCGAAGACCTGCCGCGCGAGGTGCTCAAGGGAGGGAAAACCCCGGGAGGTCGTGACGAGGCCGCCAAAGCCGCACCTGCGGCCGCCGACACGGGCGCCAAGCCGGCGGTCGCCGAAGCAGAGCCCGGTCGGCCCGGTGTGGCCAAGCCGGACGAGACGGTCGCCGAGCTGGGGCAACGCTTGTTCGCTTGGGCGCGGGCGCATCCCGACCTGCCCGTGCTGCCGGCGGTGGAACGCGAGTTGGTCCGGCAGGCCTTGTTGGCCACGCGGGGCAACCAGGTTCAGGCCGCCCGCCTGCTGGGCATCACCCGCGCCACCCTGCGGAAGCGGATCGAGCGGTTCGGGTTGCGCTCGGAGATCCGGTTCGAATGACCGTCAGCCGCTGGCAGAGGAAGCACCGCCGGCTCGTGGAGGCAACGGCGCGGCTGGATTGTCCGCTGCCCGGCTGACGCCCGCCCGACCCGAAAAGAAGCGGGCAGCCGCACGGAGGCGACTGCCCGCGGGAGAAGCGTCGCGGAGGGGCCGTTTACCGGAGCGCCTTGGGCAGGGCGTTCCGGCCGGCGTAGATGGCGTGGGAACCGAGCTGTTCCTCGATGCGCAGGAGCTGGTTGTACTTGGCCAGCCGGTCGCTGCGGCTCAGGGAACCGGTCTTGATCTGGCCGGCGTTGGTGGCGACCGACAGATCGGCGATGGTGGCGTCCTCGGTTTCGCCGGACCGGTGGCTGATGACGGTGGTGTAGCCGTTCCGGTGGGCGAGTTGGACGGTGTCCAACGTCTCGGTCAGCGACCCGATCTGGTTGACCTTCACGAGGATCGAGTTGGCCGCGCCCAAGTCGATGCCTTTCTGGAGGAATTCCACGTTGGTGACGAACACATCGTCGCCCACCAGTTGCAAACGGTCGCCAAGCTTCTTGGTCAGGGTCACCCAGTTGTCCCAGTCCTCCTCGGCGCAACCGTCCTCGATGCTCACAATCGGGTACTTGTCGCAGAGCTTCGCGTAGAGGTCGATGAGCTGGTCGCCGGTGACGGTCTCACCGGTGCTCTTCTTGAA
>RFJD01000544.1 GCA_003695015.1 Verrucomicrobiota bacterium
GCCGGTTTGAGTTCGCCGTTCTCGTCGAGGAAACGTTCCCGCCAACGCCGGTAGTCCTCGAGGATGGCATCGAATTCCTCCCGCCGGCTGAGGTGGACGACCCGTTGGTTGAAGTAGTTGGCCGGACCGAACCGCCGCGCGTACCAAGGGGCCACCTTGCGGAACATCCGGCAGCCGACCTCCTCGCCGAAAACCTCGACCATGCGGTCCAAGTGCCGTGTCATGACCCGCACGCGCTCTTCGAAGGACGGCTCGGGTAGCAGTTCGCCGGTGGCGAGGTAATGGCTCGTCTGGCGGAAGATCCACGGGTTGTAAAAAGCGCCCCGACCGATGCTGACGCCGGCGCAGCCCGTCCGCTCGATCATCACCCGCGCGGCCTCGGGCGTGGTGACGTCGCCGTTGCCGATCACGGGCATGGAACGCACCGCCTGAACAACCGCCCGGATGCCCTCCAGGTTCACCCGTCCCCGAAAACCCTGCGCCCGCGTGCGCCCATGGACGCAAACGGCCGCCACGCCCACATCCTCCAACGCGCGCGCCAGTTCGGGGGCCGTCAGGTTCTCCTCGTCCCAACCCAGGCGCATCTTGGCGGTGACGGGAATGGGCACGGCTTCGACGACCGCACGAACCAGCCGCGCGGTGCGTTGCAGGTCCGCCATCATCGCCGAGCCGCCGCCGACGCGGCAGACCTTGCGGACGGGACAACCCATGTTGATGTCGATGATGGCGGCGCCGAGTTCCCGGGCCAGTTGGGCGGCGTCGCGCATTTCCTCGGCCACAGCGCCGAAGAGCTGGATGGCGAGCGGCTGGTCCTCCGGGCAGGTGGCCGCCAGCAGCAGCGCCTTGGGCCGCCGCTCGAGCAGGGACCGGGCGTTGATCAGGTCCGTCGTCGCCAGCCCCAGGCCGCCCAGCTCGCGCACGGTCAGGCGGAAGGGCAGGTTCGTGTAGCCCGCCAGCGGCGCCAGGCAAAGGTTGGTTTCGAGTTGGACGTGGCCGATCCGCATCGCTCGGTCATGGTAATCCATCCGGCCGGCCGGGGCACTTCCGATCGCCGGCCACGGGGGCGTTGCCGTGACCGCCGGTCGCCGCGGGGTCGCAAAAAATGCGGGCGGTCGCTTCCGCCACCGCCCGCCACGTTCACGATGAAACCAGGTCCGGCTTGCTCAGAAGTCCACCTGGAACCGCGCCATGAAGGCGTGCAATTCACCATCCGCCGTGCCGCGGTCGCCCGCGTCGGCGAAGACGTAGTTGAACATGATGCGCATGTTCGGGTTGAGATACCAGTTGAGGCCGGCGCTCACGTCGCTGAGCCGGCCGCCGTTCACGCCGGCGTCGTTGAGGTCGAGGTACGAATACCGGACCGCCGCTTCCCAGGCGCCCCACCCGCCGCCGTGCGGGGAGAAGTTGGCCTTCGGTTTCACCCGGCCGAACTCGGCCTTGCCGCGGTCATACACCCGGTGTTCGCCGGTGAGGAAATAACTCACCTGACCGTACGCACCGAAGAAGGAGGGATCCCGACCGGCCGGCGTCTCCACCCAGCTCTGCAGGTACTCGCCTTGGAGGGACAACGGCCCCAGCACCAGCGCCGCCTCCGCCCCGAGCAGGTAGCTGTGATCGGCCGCGATTCCTCCGGTGTCCACCAACCGCGGCGCCAGATGCGCCTCCGGTCGCGATCGGTAGCGGACGGTGTCGTTCTCCGGATCCACGAAGCTGCCGCTCAACCCCACGTGCAACAGGCGCGCGCCCCCACTGGCCTCGTCGTACCACGGCAGGGCGGTCAGGCGTCCGGTGATGCGGTAATCGCCGGAAAGAGTCGCGTCATGGTCGCCTGCCTCCATCCGCACGTCCGTGAACGCGCCCAGGGACCACGTCATCCGCTCCTGGCCGACCGCATCGCCCACGGCCACGCCCAGGTTCCGGCTCGGGGCGAACGCCTCGACCGGCGTGGCCCGTTCCATGAAGGTGATGTACTTGCTGCTGGTCAGTTCGTTCAACCCCATCGGCTCCTTGAAATGGCCCAGCTTCACGCCGCCGACGACCGGTGTCTCCGGCAGATCGAGATAAACGTCCTTGAACGCCACATCCGATCCGGCGAAATCCACCTGCAATTTATACGCCACCGGGAAATCCGGGTTGAACTTGCCGGAGGTGTACAGCCGGACGCGGCGAAACTCGGCCTCCGCATCCACCGGCGCCACGCCGCCGCTTTCCGTGAAGGCGGCCACGTCGGTCATGATCCGGCCGCCCAGCTTGCCCTTGAAGGTCTTGCCGTCGGCCGATTGAAAACGCAGGCCGTCCTTCCACGAGAATTGGACCAACGAGGGATCCCGGTCGGCTGCGGGAGCGGCTTCGGCCGTTTCCCGGCGGAGTTGTTCCGCCTCCGCAGCCGTCAGGACGCCTTTCTCGACCAGCTTGTCGAGGAGAGCGTCCGCCTTCGTCTCGTGGTCTTGTGCGGCGGCCAGACAGGCGGCCGCCCCCAGGACCATCACCATGTTGCCAATGAAACGCAGCTTGATGTCACGCATCAGGAACGATCCTGAGGCCTTTCCGTGGCGCTTTCACGGCGATTTGGTGACGAAATGGTAACAACGCCGCCCATCGGCCGCGATCCCGCAAGTTTGACGCCGGCACCCCGGCGGGCCGATCTCACGCCGGCCGGTTGCCCAGGGTCAACAGCATCGAGAATCGCTCGATCGCCCGCACGGCGTGCGGAACGCCGGGAGGCATGTACAGCACATCCCCGGCCTTCAGTTCGCGGGTCTCGCCGTCCAACTGCCATTCGCACCGGCCGCTGAGAATCTGCACCAGCGCCGGCCGGGCCGTCGTGTGCTCGGTCAACTCCTGTCCCGCATCGAACCCGAACAACACCACCCGGAACGTCTCCGCCTGCAACACCGTGCGGCTCACGATCCCGTGGTCCGCAAATTGCGTTTCCGCCGGAAGGTGAATCTGCCCGGTTCGGTCCGCCGCCAGCAAAGGTTGCGCGTCCATGCCGTCAATTTACGCGACCTGTCCAAGGCGGCCTTGACGACGGTCAAAGCCGGCGACAGGTCGGCGCAGGTGTGGCCCTGTTCTGTTACAGATCGGTGACAATCGTTACGGCCAGGTAATTCCTGCCGCCACAGCCCCCATTTGGCCCCGCTTGGGCTTGCCCCTCCCCCGGATTTGTCCATGCTCGAACCGGCCAACGGCGCGGCTGGGGCCGATCCCGGAACCAGGCCCCCGATGGTCGGAGCAAGTCACATGGGCAAGCATCTCGAAGCCAGTCTCCAGCGGGACATCGACCTGATCCGCGGCAAGATCCTCGAAATGGCGGGCCGCTGCGAAAGCGCCCTGCGCGATGTCCTCACCGCGTTCGTCGAAGGCAACCGCCAGCTCGCCTACCTGGTCATTCTCCGCGATCAGCACATCGACGACCTCGAACGGCAGATCGACCGGCTCTGCCTCGAGTTCATCGTCCGCCAACAACCCGTCGCCAAACACCTGCGCCTCGCCTACACCGCGATCAAGATCAATGCCGAGCTCGAGCGCATCGGCGACTACGCCGAAAGCATCGCCCGCCAGACCCTCAAGCTCGACCCCGCCGCGCTGAACATCTCGTTCGAACCGTTCCAGAAAGAGGCCGACCTCGCCATCCGCATGCTCCACGACGCCATCACCGCGTTCGTGGAGGAGGATGCCGAACTGGCCCGGCGGACCATGGCGGTCGAGGACGAGATTGACGCCCTGCGGAAACAGATGGACGCCAATCTGGTCCGCATGAGCCAGGAAGGCCGCATCCCGGTCGAGGCGCTCACCCCGCTGCTGACCATCTCCCGCCGGTTCGAACGCACCTCCGACCAGGCCAAGAACATCTGCTCCCAAGTCCTCTACATGTGCACCGGCGAGTACCTCCGCCACCAGGGCGCCGAGGTGTTCCGGGTGCTTTTCGTGGACAAACACCATGCCGGCATCAGCCGCATGGCCGAGGCCATCGGCAACGCGCTTCCCTACGAACGCATTCACTTCACCAGCGCCGGTCTCGATCCCCGCACCCCGGATCCCCGGCTCGCCGAGTTCCTCCGCGAGAAAGGGCTCGAACCGCCCATGGGCCCGGCCCGCTCGGTGGACCAGGTGCCCAACCTCGAACATCAACAGGTCATCGTCGCCTTGGACAAAGAGGCCCGGCGCGTGTTCCCCCCGCGTCCCACCAAGACCGCCACTTTCCTTTGGGAGGTCACGGACCCGACCGAACGGTCCGGTTCCCTCGCCGAGAACCAGGAACATTTCGAAAAAGCCTTCGCGTTCCTCCAAACGCACATTCAAGACCTTTCCGCCGCCATCATGGGCGGGGAACAGCCACAGACATGAACCGCATGAACCGAAACAACCCGTTCCGCAACTCCACCCTCATCGCCCTGAGCCTGACGGCGTCCCTGACCGTCGCCTTGGTTGGATGCCGGCCGCCACAAAGCGAGACCGGCGTCACCACCATCCAGAACAAGGGCTCCGACACCATGGTCAACCTTGCCCAAGCCTGGGCCGAGGCTTACCACGAGGTGAAACCCGACGTCC
>RFJD01000545.1 GCA_003695015.1 Verrucomicrobiota bacterium
ATCCCGGCAGCTTTACGGGCCACGGCTCGTTGTACAAGGTCAGCCCGCTTGCGCCGGATGCGACGCCGCTTCTGCTGGGGCGCATCCCGGATCAGCCGGAGGAACCGGTGGCGTGGGTGCGGCTTTACGGGCCGAACGAAGCCCGCGTGTTTTACACCTCGTTGGGCCATCCGGACGATTTCCGGGAACCGGGGTTCCGTCGTTTGCTGTTCAACGCGATGTTGTGGGCGGTCCGTCAGCCGATTCCGCCGGAGATGGTTCCACGGCCGGAGTAGGGCGGCCGCGGGCGCAAAGCCGCGACGGTCCGCCGGGCGGCAAACTCGCAGGAAAAATACGCAATCGCGCATGGACCTCGCCGCCCTGGCCCGACAGCATTCCCGCCGATCAACCCGGCTGCCGGCGTGCGCCAGCGGGACAACCGCCCGCCGGACACGGCCGACGCCGGGCGGCAGCGATTTCGAGACACATCCAAGACGAAACATGAAAAACAGCGAGTCGATCCAGAGGGAACGGTGCGGTTTCCTGCCCGGTCTTGTTGCCATCCTCTACCTGGCCATGCCATGGACCGGCGCCTCCTCGCCGGCGGCTCCGTCATCCCGCCAGCCGGACGGCGACGGGTCGGTCCGGATCACCGGCGAACTGAAGCAGTGGCACAAGGTGACGCTGACCTTGGACGGCCCTTATGCCCACGAGCAGGACAATGACCCGAACCCCTTCCTCGACTACCGGATGACCGTGGTTTTCCGGCATCCCGGCAGCGGCTTGGTGTATGAAGTGCCGGGTTATTTTGCGGCGGACGGCAACGCCGCCAACACCTCCGCCGAATCGGGGACGAAATGGCGCGCCCATTTGTCGCCCGATCTGCCGGGGCGCTGGAACTACGAGGTGCGCTTCGTGCGCGGGCCGCGGGTGGCCGTCGAATCCATTCCCGGCACGCCGGTGGCGCCGTATCACGGCCGGACCGGCAGCTTCGAGGTGGCCCCGACCGACAAGACCGGCCGGGACTTCCGCGCCAAGGGCCGGTTGCAGTACGTCGGAAAACACCACCTCCAATTCGCCGGCTCGAAGGAGTTCTTCTTGAAGGCCGGTGCCGACGCCCCGGAAAACCTCTTGGCGTATGCCGACTTCGACGGCACCTGGTCTCAAAAGGTCGGCCGCGCCCCGCGGCCGGGCGAGGCCACGCCGAAGGGCCTCAAGACCTGGGCGCCGCACGTGCGCGACTGGCGCCCGGGGGACCCCACCTGGAAGGACGGCAAGGGCAAGGGGTTGATCGGCGCGCTCAACTACCTCGCCGGCAAGGGCTGCAACGTCTTCAGCTTCCTGACCTACAACGTCGGTGGCGACGGCAACGACGTCTGGCCGTTCGTCGCGCCGGAGGACAAGTTCCACTACGACTGCTCGAAGCTGGACCAGTGGCAGATCGTGTTCGACCATGCCACCTCGCTCGGCCTCTACCTTCACTTCAAGCTCGAGGAGCAGGAGAACGACGACAACCGCCTCAACAAGCATGAAGGCCCGGTGCCAGCGGCGCTGGACGGCGGCGACACTGGTGTCGAACGCAAGCTCTACCTGCGCGAGCTGATCGCCCGGTTCGCCCACGAACTGGCCCTGAATTGGAACCTCGGTGAGGAAAACACCCTGTCAGCCGAACAACAGCGCGCCATGGCGCAATACATTCGCGACACCGACCCTTACGACCATCACATCGTCGTGCACACCTTCCCGGACTGGCAGGACCGCGTGTATCCGAAGCTGCTGGGCGACCAGTCGGTCCTGACGGGCGCTTCCCTCCAGAACAGTTGGCGGGTGGCGCATCAGCGGACGCTGAAGTGGGTCCAGGAATCCGAGCGGGCCGGCAAACCGTGGGTGGTGGCCAACGACGAGCAAAACCCCGCCGGCATGGGCGTGCCGCCGGACCCCGGCTACCAGGGCCACGACGGCTGGGCGCTCGAGGGCAAGCGCCGTTACAACCTGCACGACATCCGGAAGTACTGCCTGTGGGGCAACCTCATGGCCGGCGGCGCCGGTGTCGAATACTACTTCGGCTACAAGCTCCCGCAGAACGACCTGGTGTGTCAGGACTGGCGCAGCCGCGATCGTTCTTGGGATTACGCCCGGATCGCCTTGGAGTTCTTCCAGCGCCACGGCGTGCCTTTCTGGGAAATGCACAACGCGGACGAGCTGGTCGGAAACCCAAAGCATGCGAACGGCCGCTGGTGTCTGGCGGCGCCGGGCCGGGTTTACGTCGTCTACCTGCCCGAAGGCGGGGAGGCGACCCTCGACCTGTCCGACGCACGCGGAAGGTTCCGCGTCCGCTGGTATGATCCCCGCCAAGGCGGCGGGCTGCAGGATGGTTCGCTGCGGTTCGTCGAGGGAGGCGGAGTCGTGAACCTCGGCCGGCCACCGTCGGCCCCTGATCAGGATTGGGCCGTCCTGATCCGGCCCTGAGTCCCGACGGAGTTCCGTTCCGTCCCGTCACGCGGCCGCTCCCGGAGAGGGCGGCCGTTTCGTTTTCCGCGGGCGGGCGGGTTGCGACTTTCCAAACCGCGGGCGCCGTCCTATCGTGCCCGTCGCATGGTGCTGGTCATCGACAACTACGACTCCTTCACCTTCAAC
>RFJD01000113.1 GCA_003695015.1 Verrucomicrobiota bacterium
AGGCTGGCCTGGCGTCCGGGAGCGAGGCCGGATCGGCGGGCGATTGAGTCCGGATGGCCCGCCGGCTGGCGTGCTTGGGCGGCGGCGGAAGGCAGGTGCGGTTGGCCGTCCTTCGCGACCGGCTGCCCCTTGAACCTCCGGCCCGCGCTGCTCATCTTTGCCGCCATGAGCGAGATGGGGAAATGGCTGGTGGTGTTTGGCCTGGTGTTGGTCGGGCTGGGGCTGGTGCTCTGGTTGGGGGCCGGCAAGGGCTGGATCGGCCGCCTGCCGGGCGACATCCACATCCAAAAGGGCAACTTCACCTTCTACTTCCCGCTGACGACCTGCCTGCTGCTGAGCGTGGTCCTCACCCTGATCTTCCGGTTGTTCGGGAAGTAGCCGGTACGGCCGGAGCTGGGGGGAGAGCCGAATGGGAACGCATCCCCCTACTCATAGACCTCGCGGCGGTGCCGGATGCGCACCAGATCCACGATCCGGCGTCTGTCGTTCACGCTGTAAACGAACCGATAATCCCCCACGCGAACACGCCAGAGATCATGGGCACCTTTCAGCTTGCGGGCGCCGCGCGGTCCAGGCTCCACCGCAAGCCGCTCGATCCGCCTGAGAATCCGGGCGATGAGGGCGGCATCCAAGCGCACCAGCTCCCGCCTGGCTGACCGGGCAAAAGTGACCGCGTAATCACCCATCCGCCCGCAGTTTGCCACGCCGGCGCAGAGATGCCTTGACCGCAGCGAGGCTTTCGCGCGGTTCGCCGGCGCGGGACCGGGCGACGGCCACGTCGCAAAAGTCCTCCCACAGGGCGGCGTGCCGCTTCAGATCGATCACGACAGCCGTTTTCCGCCCGTTTTCATCGACGACGTACTGAACGCCTTTCATGTCCTGATGGCTCCTTGGCAAGCCGTTCGACCATGGCCGGCATGGCACGTGGCTGGCCCGATTCCCGGTCTCAGCGGACTCACGGGCCATGTGTGCCGCAACGCGGCAGGGGCGTCAACCATGGTCCGGCTCCGCCGCGTGGGCGGTTTGCCGGCATGCGCGGTCGGGTCTTCCCGGCTCGCTGCGCGGTTTCCATCCGCGGCCGGCCGGGCCACAATCGCCGGCCATGAACACCGCCAACCACGCATCGGCCCCATCGTCCGCCCGGTCGCGGGGCTCGGTCCTCGGGCGACATGTCCACACCGGCCGGCCCGTGCGGCTGGCTTGGGAGGAGGGGCGCTTGACCGCCGTCGCGCCGGCCGGCGAAACCGAGCTGGACGCCGAGGCGGCCGCGACCTTCCTGGCTCCGGCGTTGTTCGATCCGCAGATCAACGGTTTCGCCGGGGTGGACTACCAGCGCGACGAGACGGAGCCGGCGGCGGTCGCGGCAAGCTTGCGCGCGCTGGCCCGGTACGGTTGCACGCGGTTGTTGGTGACCTTCATCAGCGACGATTGGGACCGCATGCTGGCCCGGCTGCAGCGTTGGCGCGCATGGCGGCGGGAGTTTCCGGAGTTGCGGACCGCGATCGCCGGCTGGCATCTGGAGGGGCCGTTTCTCTCGACCGAACCGGGCTATTGCGGCGCGCACGATCCGCGGTCGATGCCGGATCCGACGCCGGAACACATGGCGGCGTTGCGCGAGGCGGCGGGGGAGGACCTCGTGTTGTTGACGCTGGCGCCGGAGCGGCGGGGCGCGGTCGAAAGCATCCGCGCGGCGGTGCGGCTGGGGATCCGCGTGAGTCTGGGGCACACCAACGCGGGCACGGAGGCCTTGGCCGCGGCCCGGGCGGCGGGGGCGACCGGCTTCACGCACTTGGGCAACGCCTGCCCGCAGCAGTTGGACCGGCACGACAACCTGTTGTGGCGGGTGCTGGATCAGCCGGGCTGGCAGGTGGGGTTGATCGCCGACGGCGTCCACGTTTCGCCGCCGTTGTTCCGGCTGATCCACCGGCTGCGACCGGGCCCGACTCTCTGGCACACCACCGACGCGATGGCCGCCGCCGCCGCGCCGCCGGGGCGTTACACGCTGGGCTGGCTGGAGTTGGAGGTGGGGCCGGACCGCATCGTCCGGCAGCCGGGCCGCAGCAACTTCGCCGGGTCGGCGCTGACGCCGGTCGAGGGCGTGCTTCGGGCGGCGGCGATGCTGGGGCGTCCCTGGCGGGCGGTGTGGGCGGCCAGTTCGATCCACCCGGCCGGCTGGCTGGGCATCGACGCCGGGTTGCGGCCGGGCAACCGGGCCGACTTTTGCGCCGTGCGGGTGGATGCTACCGGCCGGCCGCGGAAGCTAACGACCTGGCGGGCCGGCGAGCAGGTCGGTGAGTTGGCCCTCGACGAACTCCGGTGAGAGCCCGCTCAACCCGTCCGGATGCCGGAGCAGCCGCATGGCCGGATGACGCGGCCGCCAGACCTCGGCGTTGGTTGGACCCCAAAGCACCAGCCCGGGCCGTCCCAACGCCGCCGCCAAGTGCGTGATGCCGGAGTCGTGGCCAAGGAAGGCATCCGCACCGGCCAGGCGGGCGGCGACCTCCGTCAACGGCCGGCCCAATGCCGTCTCCAACCGGTCGGCCGGCCAGCAGCCGGCCAGCCGTTCACAGCGGTCCCTTTCCGCCTCGCCGCCGATCAACAACAACCGCCAGTCGGTCGTTCCGCCCAGCCGCTGCAACAACGCCGCCCAATGCTCCTCCGGCCAGTTCTTGCGCGGGCTGCCGCTGCCGGGATGGACCGCCAGCAGCGGCGGGCCGTCCCGTTTCGGCGACGCCGCTTCCGGCGGCGGGGTCAGCCGCGGGACCGGGTCGGCGTCCCAGATGGCCAGACTTTCCAACGGCTTCAGAAACGTCTCGCAGGCGTGGATGCCGGCCGTTTCGTCCGGCCGGTGCGGGCCGGCGATGAACTGCGCGCCGCTCACGTGCCGGACGTTGTCCGCGAAAAACCCGTCCGGATCGAAGAGGTAACTCAGGATCAGGTCGAACC
>RFJD01000546.1 GCA_003695015.1 Verrucomicrobiota bacterium
AGGCGCTGGCCATGGGGCCGGAACACCTCTCCTGTTACGAGGTGATCTACGAGGAGGACACCCCGCTTTATGCGCAACTGAAGGCCGGCCGGTTCGAGGTGGACGAGGACCTGGCCTGCGACATGTACGAGGCGCTGTTGGCGGCGGCCCGACGGGGCGGTTTCACCCAGTACGAAGTGGCCAACTTCGGCCGGCGTCCGGTCGAACCGCCCGGTTTGCCGCGGTTCGCCTGCCGGCACAACATCGCTTATTGGCGGGGCCGGCCGTTCCATGGCTTGGGGCCCTCGGCCTCCGGCTTCGTGGACGGCGTCCGCACCCGCAACGTGCCAGACACCCGGAAATGGTGCGAGGCATTGGAGGCGGGGCGCCGGGCCATCGAGTTCCGGGACGAACTGCCGCCGTTGGCCCGGGCGGCGGAGATCGCGGGTTTCGGTTTCCGGATGAACATCGGCTGGGGATACGAGGAGTTCCGGGAAACGACCGGTTTCGACCTGCGCCAGGAATGGGCGGAGGAACTCGCCTGGCTGGAGCGGACCGGCTGGGGCGAATCGACCGGCGACCGGTTCCGGCTGACCCAGGAGGGGATGCGGTTCGCCGACCAAGTCATCGAACAGTTTCTGCGGACGGAAGCGGAAGTCGCGAAGCCCGCCGGGTCGGGCGCCTGACGGTGGAACGCCGCCGGGGGCGGGCTGGCTCAGCCCGCGCGTCGGGCGAGCCGTTGCGAAAGCAGATACGCCGGCACTCCGAGGAGGCACAGAACGACCGCGCCCACCGCGATCAGCGGCTTGTAGATGATGGCCCGGTAAACCAGCCACGCGCAGACCACGCCAAAGAGGATGGCCGGCGCCGGGTAGGCCCACATCCGGTACGGCCGGGCGGTCTGGGGTTCCTTTCGACGCAGGACGGCCACCGCCACCGTGGTGGCGAGGTAGAAGGTGTAAACCGCCGGCGCCGTGTAGAGGATCGCCTCCACCAAGCCTCCCAAGGCGACCACCAACCCGACCGCCAGCGCCCCCTGCACCAGCAACGCACGCACCGGCGTGCTGCGTCTGGCCTCCCAATGGCCCATCCAGCCAAACAGCCGGTGGTCCTGGCCGGCGGCATAAGAGATTCGCGCTCCGGTGAAGACCAGCCCGTTCACCGCGCCCAACGCCGAGATGCAAATCAACAGGCTGATGACCTGGGGCGCGTGTCGGGGAACGACGGCGGCCACGGTGTCCGCGGCAACGGCGGAAGAGGCGGCCACGCCCCCGTACCCCAAGGCGCTGAAGAAGGCGGCGTTGGCCAGCAGGTAGAGGGCGGTGACCCCGACGGTGCCCAGCACCAAGGCCCGGGTGATGTTGCGGTTCGGATCCCGCACCTCGGCCGCCACGTAAGCCATTTCATTCCAGCCGCCGTAGGTGAACAGCACCAGGATCAACGCCACGCTCCACGGGAACGGATCCACCGCCGCGGCCGTCGGCGCCGCCGGGGGCGCCAACAGCCCCACCGCAAAGATCAGCAACAAGCCGGCCGCCTTGGCGAAGGTCAGCAGGTTTTGGGTCCATTTGCCCTGCCGGACGCCGAGCACGTTGATGGCGGTGACCACCACGATGGCGGCGGCGGCCATGAGCTTTTCCCGCGGCGGCGAGCCCCCGCCCATGGCGGCTTGGGCGTACTTGGCGAAAGCGAAGGCCATCACGGCGATGTCGCCCGGCCGGACGACGACCAACTGCATCCAGGCAAAGAGAAACCCGAACGGCCGGCCGTAGGCGCGGGTCAGGTAAACATAGTCGCCGCCCTGCCGGGGATAGGCGGTGGCCAGCTCGGCGTAAGCCAGGGCGCCGCACAGGGAAACCAGGCCGCCGAAGGCCCACAGCAGCAGCGTCCCGGGAATGCTGCCGGCGCCCCGGGCCACTTCCGGCGCGGTCTGGTAAATGCCGACCCCGATGATGATGCCCACGATCAGGCTGGTGGAATCCACCAAGGACAACTCGCGGCGAGGCGTGGCGGCGGTCGCTTGCATGTCGGGCTTATAGACGAAACCGGCGGGCCGCGGCTACAGCGAGATGCCGTTCGGGGCGGAATCGGGTTGGTTCGGGGGAGGGCCGCTTTGGCCGCCGCGCCGGCGCCAAGCCATCTCGATCTCCTCGAGGCTGCGGCCCTTGGTTTCGGGGAGCATGCGCCAGACGAACACCCAGGCCGCCACGCTGAAGACGGCATAGAGCCAGAAGGTCCGGGCCGGCCCCACCCAGGCGCTGTCGCGCAGCACCGGAAACGTCTGCGCCACCAGATAACAGGCGCTCCAGATGGTGAAGGTCGCCACCGACATGGCCCGACCCCGCACCCGGGTGGGGAAGATCTCCGAGCAAACCACCCAGGAGACCGGACCCAGGGCCATGGCAAACGCGGCGATGAAGGCCAGGATGGCGATCAACAGAGCCAACCCGCCGCCGTCTTGCGCGAACATCAGTCCCACCGCGCCCAACGCCAGCACCTGGATGGTCAACCCCGCCAGCAACAGAAGCCGTCTTCCCAGCCGGTCCACCAATCCGATGGCCACGAAGGTCATCACCAGGTTGACCAGTCCGATCATCGCCGTGGCGGTGAAGGCGTCCGCCACGCCCACCCCCGCGGTGACGAAGATGTTCGTCGAGTAGTACATGATGGCGTTGATCCCGCTGAACTGGGAGAAAGCCATCAACAGCACGGCAATGACCAACGGCCGCCGCATGGGACCGGTGAACAGCTCGGCCAAACGACCCTCCTCCTGGCGCAGGGCTTCGCGGATGGCGGCCAGTTCGCGGGTGGCATGTTCCGGGCCGCCGATCCGCTCCAGGATGCGGCGGGCGTCCTCGACGCGGTCTTGGGCGGCGAGCCAGCGGGGGCTTTCGGGCGCGACGGCCTGCATGCCGGCCAGCAGCAACGCCGGCGCCAGTTCCGCCCCCAGCATCAGCCGCCAACCCCACAGCAGGTTCCACTCCTGGTTGCCCAGGCTTTGGATGAAGGCGTTGATGAAAAGGGTCAGGAAGATGCCGGTGACGATGCCGAGTTGGAACAACGAGGTCAGCCGGCCCCGCCACGCGCCGGGCGAAACCTCCGCGATGTAAACGGGGCAGACCATCGAGGAAACGCCGATTCCCAAACCGCCGATGAACCGGGCGACGAGGAATTCGTCGAACCGGGTGGGGATGGCCGACCAGAGGGCCGAGATCGCATAAAGCGCCGCCGCCAACAGCAGGATGCGCTTGCGTCCGAACCGGTCGCTCAGAAACCCGGCCACCGCCGCGCCGGGGATGCAGCCCAGGATGGCGCTCGAACTGGCCAGACCTTCGCGGAACGGATCCAAGTCGAAGAACGTCTTCAGCAACTGGTTGGCGCCGTTGATCACGGCGGTGTCATAGCCGAAGAGGAATCCGCCCAACGCCCCGTTGAGCGTGATGAGCAGGAGGTACCCGCGGCGAAACGACGTTTTCATCGGCAGCGTTCGAGGGGATGGGAATGGGCCGGCCGGCGGTCACCGCGCGGGGGCGGGTTCGACGCGCACGGTTTTCAATCCCATGGGCGGAAAGGCGAGGGCGCCGTCGATCCGCTCCCATGGCTCTTCGCTCAGATCGCTGAGCCAGAAGCCGGCCTGACCGGGGCCCGTCCATTCCAGCCGGGTGCGGACGGGTTGGTCCGACGCATTCCAGAGCCGGAGGATCCACCCGTCGCCGCGATCAGCCGGTTTCAGCCCGGTCAGCAGGACGCCCGGGTGGTCGATCGTCAGCGGGAGGGTGTTGTCGGGCGCCGGACCCCGGGCGCGGACGGGCACCAGCGGCTGTCCGGAGGCCAGGGCGAGCCGGGCGGCGGCGGCTTGGTCCCACGCGCCGTGCGGGATCAGGACGTAGCGGAACAGGACCGGGCCTTCCTGCCAGGCACGGTAGTTGGTTCCCCAGTGATTGTTCATGGCCCATGAATAGAAGCGCTGGGTGGGCTCGACCTTCTTGCGCCAGACGTCGGGGTTGGTCTGGGAATTGAGCAATCGGGCGGTCAGGCCGCCGACCTCGACCAGGGGCGCGTCCAGGGTCAGCCACGTGACGCCAAAACGGTCGTTCGAAACATCCGCCCAGCGCCCGACGGTGAACCAGTTTTTGCAGCCGCTGGCCAACTGGTCGCGATCGGGCCGGATCACCGCCAGCGGCAGCCCCAACCGCAACACGCCCTCCGGCACGGCGAACGGAAAGGCGAAGTTGACGCTCTCCTTGCCGTGGGCGGCGCGGTAGTTGTCGGCCACCAAACGCTCCTTGTCCACGAGGTTGAACAGCTCGACCTGATCGAGCCCGGCGGTGACTCGGACCTCGCGGATCAAGCGCCGGCAGCCGGGGGCGTCGGACTCGACGATCAACGAGGCGACCAACGGGCCGCGTTCGCCCAAGCGAATCTTGACGGGGCCGTTGCGCTGAAGGTCTTCCAAGCGGTCGCCGATCAGGTAGAGGTAATCGTTGAGCCCCTCGCCCTCGGAGGTATCGACGAGGTTGGCGTCGTGACCCGCCACCCGCAGTTCGACGATGGCGCCGGTGGCGGGGTCGAGCCGGACGGTGAGGCGGTCGTTGCGGAGCAACCCTTGGGCGGGGTCGGCTTCCGCCCGACCTTCGACGTGGGGCGGGCCCTCGACGAACCGGTAACGGCGCGCGGCCAGCGGCGGCACGTCGCGGGCCAGAACCACGAGGTCGCCGTGGCGCAGTCGTTGCGAGGGCACGGGTTGGCCGCGGTCGTCGAGCACGCGGCTGCGGCCGGCGGCGTAATCGCGGGGAACGACCACCAGTTCGGTGCGCGGCCAGGAGGCGGTGTTCCAGACGTCCATGGCCGGGTCGGCCTCCGGCGCGGGGGAGGGCGCCCTGGCCCGTTCGAGCAGATCGCGGGAGGCGAAGTCGGCGCCGGCGGCGTAGCTGTGTTTGATGGCCCATTGATCGAGCGTTTCCTGGCGGAGCGGTTCGGTGACGCTGCACCAAGCGCCCCAGGTGTGTTCGGAGTAGGCGAGGACGAGACGCCAAGCATCCAGGAAGGTCTCGGCCGGCCAGGGGGCGGGACGTCGCAAGGCCCAGAGCGCTTCGGCTTGGGCGACGCGGTCCGAGCTGGCGCGGTTCAGGGCGGTTTCCAAGGCCGACGAACCGGCGCCGTCCTCCCAGTAGGGCGTCCAATCACCGCGCGCCTCGGGCAGTTGATCACCGTAACGCTTTTCGAAGGCGCGGAACGCCTCGCTGGTCGAGCTGATGATGAATCGCGGCCAGGCGTGGGTGGTGTTCCAGTCGCGGATGAAATCGCAGATGGCCGGGTCGGGCACGGCATTGTCGCCATGACCGGACCAGCGGATGTAGGCGATGTCGTAGGGGAAACCGGTTTCGTCCAGGTAGTCCTGGTACTCATCCACCAATTCGGGGCTGAGCCGCCGGACCAGGTGGCTCAGGGCATAGCCGCGCCAAGGAATCCAGACCAACACCTTGTCCTCACCCGAGGGGCCCACCCAGTAGAAGGGCTTGTTCTCCCACTGGACGAGGATGTCGCCGATCCGGTCGAAGTAGTTCGGCGCGACCGAAAAGTACCGGATGCCCGCCTGGGCCATGGCGGTGACGGTGGCCCAAGTGTAGCCGGGCACGTCGCTGATCATCGCGGCGTCCACCGGCACGCCGGTTTCGCGGCCCAGCTCGACCGCCCACCGGCAGAGGCGCAGCAGTTCCTCCGGCCGGCAGAGGCCGGTCAGTTCGTTGAAGTACAGACCGTTGAGGGCGACCCG
>RFJD01000547.1 GCA_003695015.1 Verrucomicrobiota bacterium
GCCACCGAGGGCGTGGCCACATGGAGGGCGGGCCGCGTGCGGTGGTTCCGGGGATTCGCCAGGAACTCCGGCGGGTACTCGACACCGATCATCGGCACCCCCTGCGAGGTGCCGCTTCCCAGGAAAACGAAGTCCAAAGCCATGACGTCCTTCGCGGCCGCGGGCACGCAGCCGGCCCGCCATTGTGCCGGCCGGCGGCCCGGCGGGGAACGTTTTCTTGCTTGCCCGGCCGGAGCCGGCCTCCGGCAAACTGGCTCCCGGCACAGCGACACCGGGCCATGCTCACGACCCTGCGCATCCGCAACCTGGCTTTGGTGGAGGAACTGCAACTGGAGTTCCCCACCGGCTTGGTGGTGGTGACCGGCGAAACCGGCGCCGGCAAATCCATCGTCCTCGGCGCCCTGAACCTCCTGCTCGGCCAGCGGGCGGACCGTTCCCTCATTCGCGCCGGGGCGGACGCCTGCACCGTCGAGGCCGTCTTCGACGTCCGCGGGCTGCCGCGCGCCTTCCATGCCCTGCTCGAGGAACGCGGCCTCGAGCCCTGCGAAGACGGCCAGCTCCTGCTCAAACGCACCTTCACCGCCCAAGGCGCCAATCGCCAGTTCGTCAACGGCTCCCCCACCACGCTCGCCGTCTTGGCGGAAATCGGTGACTGGCTCGTGGATCTCCACGGCCCGCACGACCACCAATCCCTCCTGAGCCCGGTCCGCCAACTGGCCGTGCTGGACGCCTACGGCGGCCTCGAACCGGAGGTCGAAGCCTTCGCCGCCCTGCTGGCCCGGCGCAACGCCCTCCGCCGCGAAAAGGAAGCCCTGATCGGCGACGAACAGGCCTACGCCCGCGAGCTGGACCTGCTGCGCTTCCAAGTCCGCGAAATCGAGGACGCGGCGCTGGACCCCGACGAAGTGGCCGGGCTCGAGGCCGATTACGAACGCGCCCGCAACGCCGCCGCCCTCGGCGACCTCGCGGCCCAAGCGCTGGCGTCGCTTGAAGGCGAGGAAGGCTCCGCCCTCGAGGCCGTTCAGAACCTCGGCCGGTTGCTCCGCGAGATCGAACGGCTCGATCCCCCGGCCGCCGAGCTGGGGCGGCTCCAGCAGCAGGCCGCCGAATGGCTGCGGGAACTGGCGGGGCAACTGGCCGATTACGCCGAGCGACTCGAGTTCGACCCGGCCCGGTTCGAAGCCCTCGAACAGCGGCTCAACCTCATCCAAAGCCTCAAACGCAAATACGGCCGGACCGTCGAGGACATCCTCGAGTTCGGCCGCCGTGCCCGGGCCCGCCTGGAAAAACTCGAAAGCCGCGACGCCGAGCTGGACCGCATTCAAGCCGAACTCGGGAAGGTCGAACGCGAAATGGCCGCCGCCGCCGACCGGCTTGGCCACCGCCGCCGGGAAGTCGCCCCCAAACTGGCCCGGGCCGTCGAACGCGAGCTGGCCCAACTCGGCTTCGCCCAAGGGCGGTTCCTCATCCGACTCGACCCCCTGCCGCCGGAGCGCGAACCCACCCCCGCCGGGCGCGACGTCGTCGAGTTCCTCTTCGCCCCCAACCCGGGCGAACCACCGCGTCCCCTCCGCGCCATCGCCTCCTCCGGCGAAATGGCTCGCGTGATGCTCGGGCTCAAGACGGTGCTGGCGGCGCAGGACCGCATCCCGGTGCTGGTGTTCGACGAGGTGGACGCCAACGTCGGCGGCGAAACCGCCCACGCCGTGGGCGCCCGGCTGCGGAGCGTGGCCCAACGGCGCCAGGTGTTCTGCATCACCCACCTTGCGCCGGTCGCCGCCGCCGGCCAAAGCCATTTCGTCGTGCGCAAGGAGGTGCGGGGCGGACGCACCTTCACGCTCGTCGAGCCGGTTCGGGATACCGCGCGCGTCGAGGAACTGGCGCGCATGCTGGGCGGCCGGGGCGAGGAGGCGCGGCGGCATGCGGAAGCGTTGCTGCGGGAGGGCGCCGCCGACCCGAAGGCCGAAGCGCCGGCCAAAGCCGGAAGGACCGCCGCCGGCCGCCGCCGTCGCGCGCGTTGACAGGTCCCGTCCGGTCCGCGGGTGGTTGTCCTTGGCGAGCCCGGCCCGCGGGTGCTAGAACCGCCGCCGCGTTTCCGGTCCCGCGGAACGCCCGCTGTCGATGATCGTCATCACCGACCAACGTTGCACCGAGTACGAGCAACCCGGCCATCCCGAGCGGCCGGCGCGGATCACGCGCACCGTCGCCCGGTTGGAGGGGCAGCAGCGCGTGCCCGTGGATTGGCAGGCGCCGGGGCCGGTCACGCGCGAGCAGCTCCTGCGGGTCCACACGCCGGCTCACCTGGATCGGCTGGATCAGACTTGGGATTTCGACGCCGACACGCCCGCGCTGCCGCGCATCCGGGAACACGCCGAACGCAGCGCGGGCGCCGCCTTGAGGGCGCTGGACCTGGCCATGGCGGGCCACCCGGTTTTCAGCCTGATGCGACCGCCCGGCCATCACGCCACCGCCGACCGCGCCATGGGGTTCTGCTACCTCAGCAACGCCGCCATCGTGGTGAAAGAGGCGCTGGCCCGGGGCGTCGCCAAAGTGGCCGTGCTCGATTTCGACGTCCATCATGGCAACGGCACCGAGGCGATTCTGCTCGGCGTCCCCGGCGTGTCCTTCCACTCGGTGCACCAGTTCCCCGCCTATCCGGGCACCGGCGAGGTCTCCCGCCAGAACGCCCACAACCACCCGGTGTTGCCCGGGGCCGAACGGGAGGTTTACCAAGGCGCCCTGGCCCGGGCGCTCGAGGAGGTCGAACGGTTCCGGCCCGAGCTGCTGGTGGTGTCCGCCGGCTTCGACGCCTACCGGGGCGATCCCCTCAGCATGGCGCCGCTGGAGGCCGAAGACTATGGCTGGCTCGGGCGCTCCATCCGCGAGCTGGGCGTGCCCTCCTGCAGCCTGCTGGAAGGCGGCTACAGCCCCGACCTGCCGGAACTCATCCTCGAGTACCTCGCGGGACTGGGCGGCCGTTGAGGCGCCGGCCGGCCGCCAAGCCGTTCAGCCGCCGGCCGCCGGCTGGTCCGGCTGCAGAGGCGGCGCCAGCCGGTGGTCGCGCAGTTGGTTGCGCAGGATTTGGATCGAAGGCCCTTGCTGTTCCCAGATGCGGAGCAGCGGTCGTGGCACCGGCACCGCTTCCGGGCCGTGGATGTGGGAGCCCAGCACGAGGTCGATGTCCCCGTCGCCGTCCACGTCCCCGGCATCCATCACCAGCCAGCGCCCGGAAATGCATTCCCGGAAGGTCGAACACTTGAAGCGCCAGTTGCCCTGGTTCTCCAAGTACACGAAAGATTCGCGCGGCGACTTCTTGTAGTCCGGGAAGTAGGCAATCGCCGCCATGTCCAGGTCGCCGTCCTCGTCGAAGTCCCGGGCGCGGACGCCGTAAACCCCGTTCATGGGGAAGAAGAACGCCTCCTCCAGCAGGTTGTTCCCGCGGTTCATCAACACCCGGATGCCGTGATACTTCTTGGTGGGGCTGCTGTACTCACCGTTGTCGCCGTTGCAAACGACCACGTCCAGCAGGCCGTCGTGGTTGAAGTCGGCAAACTCGAAGTAGGAATGGCCATAGACGGGCGGCTTCTGGAACTTCATCTCGCCGGTGAAGTTGCCGTGGCCGTCGTTGTACATGTAGATGAGCATCTCCAGTTCCTGGGCCATCAGCACCGCCAGGTCCGTGTGCCCGTCCCCGTTCAAATCCCGGGCGTAGCAGTTCATGGCGCCGGATTGATTGGCCAACACGTGTTCCTCGTAGCGGTCGTTGCCCAGGTTCTCGAACCACGAGAAGCGGCCGGTGAGGTTGCCGAACATGCACAGGGCGAAGTCCGTGCGGCCGTCCTCGTTGAAGTCGCCGAAGGCCATCTGGGTGGTCCGGGGCAGGTGGTCCAACACCGTGCGCAGTCCCGCCGGCACGCCATTGGTGAACAGCATTTCCTTGACCTCGGCCCGATAGATTTCCGAGGGCATGAAGCTGCCCACACATGTCAGATAGTGCCGGCCTTCGTTCTCGAAAAAGCCGACCGGCACGTTGCCCACCCGCATCACGCCGGTCGGACGGCCGTCCGAATCCAGGAAGGTCACCGTCTCGGTTCGCTCGTCCCCCACGAGGATCTGGCGGCGTTCGGGCCAGATCTGGACCATGGTGGTGGTGGGCAACGGCGTCCGGAACCGCGGCGGCTCGGTCTTGAACAGCGGCAGGCCGATGCCGATGGGCGGACGCGGATCCTGCGGCAGCGGTTCCTCCGGGGCGTGCGTCAGGTAGTAGTGTTCGATCAACGGCCACTCTTCCACCGGAATCATGGGCTTCTCGGTGTAAATCTTGCGGGCCTTGATGAGGGCCCCCTCGGGTGAGCTGGCATAATCCGGCACCGCCACGCCCAGCCGCACCATCATGCGGGGCAGGATTTGCTCGGCCCAGTTCTTGCGCGTGAGCATGTCGGGCTCGACGAACAAGTGGCACATGGTGCAGGCCCGCCGGGCCGCCGCTTCATCCGCCGGCATCGGGGGCGCCGGTTCTTCTTCATCGTCGTAGGAGATCGGGCCCTGCGCTGCCGGCGCCAGCCAGGTCATCCATCCCGCCAGCCACACCCCGAGGACGGCCCGCCACCATCCTCGCAGCGGTCTTCCGGCGCGCCTCCCGGCGTCGAGGGAACCCAAAGCTTTCATGTCCGCGCCACTATACCGCCGCGCAAACCCGGCGTCGCAAGCGGGAAAACCCCGCAGGCCCACGCGCCCTTCCAAGCAGCGGGAAAAACCATGACCTGCGTCGGCCCCGGGCTTACGCTCCGGTTCGTGACGGATCGCCCAGACAACCGCCGCACCCGTCTCGCCGAGCCGGCCTCTCCGCCCGGGGAAACGTCCCCGCCCACCGGCTTTCCGCCCTTGCTGCGTCGGTGCTGGTATGGATTGAACCAAGCCTTCCGCCGCCGGCTCCAGCCGCTCGGTCTCACGCCCATTCAATACACCGTTCTCCGCAACCTCGCCGAAGCCGGTTCGGAGGGCCTCACCCAGACCGAGCTCAACGACCGCATCACCAGCGATCCCAACACCATTGCCGGCCTGGTGGCGCGCATGGAGAAAAACGGATGGATCGAACGCCGCCCCGATGCGGGGGACTCGCGCGCCAAGCGTGTCCGCCTGACGCCGCTCGGGCTGACGTGCCAGCAACAGGCGGCCCAAGTGGCCCGGAACCTGTTGGCGGAAATCCAACCCGCCCTGTCTCCGGATCAATGGCGGCTTTTCCTGGAACAGTTGGAGGCCGTCGCCGAAGCCTGCCAACGGGCGAATCAGCGGCGGCCATGATCGCCGGCGGTGCGCGCCATCCGGGAA
>RFJD01000114.1 GCA_003695015.1 Verrucomicrobiota bacterium
CAGCCAGGATGTTGCCGGTGACCATCACCAGCAACGTGCGCAGGACCGATTCCAACACCAGCACCATGCTGGCCAGACCCGCGACCTCGACCGCCTTGAAGTAGCCGAACCCGCCTCCGAGCCACTTCCCCCCGAACAACCACAGCAACAATCCCCACCAGAAGATGCTGGCCACGGCCGCGAGCGGAACGCCCACCGCCACGCCGATCTGCTGGGAGACCTCCATCCACCGGGTCATCGCGGTCCGGGCCTGCTCGGCCTGTTCTGGACTCATCTTGCCGGCTGCCACCTGGCGCTCGATCTGCTGTTCGCTCATTCGGCGAACCTGGTCCGTCAATTCGGGGCGACTCAGGACGAGGAAGCCGCCGATCCAACCCACCAAGATCCAGAGAATCAAGGGGCCCAGCCAGTGGCCGTGCCGGACCGGTTGGCCGCGGAGGGCGTCGAAGGTTTCTCCCGGGGCTGCCAGGACGTTGAACATCCGCCCCACCAAGCCGTCCGCCGGAGGCTCGGGGGCGATTTCCGGGGTGTCTGCCGAGTTCATGGTCGATCAGGAATCCGCGGGGTCGCCAACGCTCCGCAGGGAACCACGCGACCGCCGGTTTCGTCAACCCAACACGCCGAGCCGGTCGCGTGGCGGCATCAGTCCAACCGCCGCCTATCCCATCCAGAAGCCCTTTCGGTGGGAAATGCCGAGCACCTTGCGGCAATGGCCACAAGCGTAGAGGAACCGCACTCCCAGGAAGGCGCGAATCCGGTGCAGGTGAAGCTCCCGCACCGGACGCTCGCAATGAGGGCAGATCGGTTCCGTGGAATTGTCCGGTTCCTGCACTTCGATCAAGCGTGCCATGGCCGTTCCTATCGCACGAAGCAGGCTCTTCCGGCCATTACAACCGGACCCGGCGTCTGGAACCCGGCAACTATCGCAGCAACGGGGCGTGCTGGCGGATCCAAGCCTCCGCCTCCCGGAACCGCGGACACAACTCGCCCACCAGGCGCCAAAACGCCGCCGAGTGATTCGGCACCCGCAGGTGGGCCAGCTCGTGCAGAACCACGTAGTCCGCCACCTCCGGCGGCATCAGGATCAGCCGCCAATTGAGGGAAAGGCTCCGCCGGCGGGCGTTGCAGGAACCCCACCGCGTGCGTTGGTTCCGGATCGAGACGTGATCGAGCCGGAAACCGTGTACTCGGGCCAGCTCAACCGCGCGCGGCGGAAGCCGGCGCTCGGCTTCCCGGCGGAAGGCGGCTTCCAAGAGCGGACGCGGGTCGGCGTCCGCATCGGGCGTCCTCACCGTCAAATCGCCCACCCGCAATTGCCGGCCGCCGGCTGCGGTCGGCTCGACCCGAATCTCGTGCGGTTCACCCCGGTAGAAGATCGTGCCCCCAACGTGCCACGGATCCGGCCGGCTGGCGTTTTCGCGCCAAAGCCGGAGCCGCCGTTCCACCCAGCGCCACTGTTGGCAGAGAAAGGCAATGGCCTCCTGGCGGCTGCCTCCGACCGGAATCGTCACCCGCAGGGCGCCGTCGGCTCGGAGGCGCAGCCAGTAACGCCGGGCCCGGGCGTGCCGGACGAAGTGCACCGCCGCCTCCAGCCCGCGGTGGCGGTACAACCAGCCTCCCTCCCGGAATTCCACCACCGGAGCGCGTTGAAGGGGTGTCTGACTCATCGTCCGTTCAAAAGGCGAAACGCCGAGCCTGAAGCCCGGCGGGTCGCACTCGATTGTTCAGGGGCGGGGCACCTACTCTTCCTCGTCGCGTTTCTTGCTTTCCGCAATCACGCGCTGCTCGAGTTCCTTGGGCATTTCCTCGTAGTGGGCGAACTCCTCGGTATGCACGGCCCGACCGCCGGTCAGCGACCGCAGCGTGGTCGAGTACTGGTACAGCTCCATCGCCGGCACGTGGGCCCGGATGATCTGGAAGCCGCCCTCGGCGTCCATGCCCAGGATCTTGCCCCGGCGGCCCGAGAGGTCGCCGATCACCGCGCCCATGGCCTCGTCCGGCACCTTGATGGTGACCAGGTGGATGGGCTCGAGCAGGCAGGGATTGGCCTTCAGGAACGCCTCGCGGAAGGCCTCCTTGCCGGCGATCTGGAAGGCGATGTCCTTCGAGTCCACCGGGTGCTGCTTGCCGTCGTAGAAGTCCACCTTCACGTCCACCACCTGGTAGCCCGCCAGGATGCCCTCGGTGCAGGCGGCGCGAACGCCCTTCTCGACCGAGGGGACGAAGGCGCGGTCCACGTTCTGGCCGACCAGCGACTGCTTGAAATCGACCCCGGCGCCCCGTTCGTTGGGCTCGATTCGCATCCAGACCTCGGCGAACTGCCCGGCGCCGCCGGTCTGTTTCTTGTGCCGGTACTTGCTGTCGGCCTTGGTCTTGATGGTTTCGCGGAAGCGGATCTTCGGCGGCACCAGGTCGAAATCCACCCGGTAACGCGCCTTGAGCCGTTCGGCGGCCACCTGCAGATGCAGCTCGCCCATGCCGGAGATGACCGTCTGGTGCAGCTCGGCATCGACCAGGTAGTGGAAGGTCGGATCCTCCTCCTGCAGGGCAGCCAACCCCTGCGCCACCTTGTCCTCCTCGCCCTTGCTCTTGAGCTTGATGGCGGCGTGGATGTTCGGTTTGGGATACTCGACCTTCGGCAGGCGGACCGGCAAGGAGGGATCGCAAAGCGTGTCGCCGGTGTGGGTGTTCTTGAGTTTGACCGCCGCGCCGATGTCGCCCGCCACCAGTGTGTCCACCTGGGTGCGGTTCTTGCCGTTGAGCACCAGCAACTGCCCCATCCGCTCGGTGTTGCGGCGGTTGGCGTTGAGCAGCTCCATGCCGGTGTTGACCTTGCCGGAGTACACCCGGAAGAACGACATCTCGCCGATGTGTTCCTCGGTCAGGGTCTTGAAGACGTACACCACTGTGCGCGGATCATCGACCTTGATCTCGACCTCCTGGTCGTTGGCGTCGAGGGCCTTGACCGCCGGACGGTCCAGCGGCGAGGAACCGTACTTGGCGATGAAATCCATCAGCCGGGCCACGCCGACGTTGGTCTCGGCCGAAACGGCGAAGACCGGAATGATCTGCCCGGTTTGGAAGGCCTTGTGGACGCCGGCCCGCATCTCCTCTTCGCTCAGGCCCTCCTGCTCGAAGAATTTCTCCAGCAGCGACTCGTCAGATTCGGCCACCAGCTCGACCAGTTGCTGGTGCAGCTCTTGGACACGGTTCTTGAGGTCGCCCTCCGCCGGCGCTTCGGTGAACTTGCCGCTGGCGTTGCCCTCGAAGGTCATCACCTCGTTGCGCATCACGTCGAGGATCTGGTTGAAGCCCGGCCCCGGATTCACCGGCACGCTCAACGGGACCACCTTGTTGCCGTACTGCTGGCGGAGCCGTTCGAGGACGCCGTCAAAGTCGGTGTGCTCCTTGTCGAGCATGTTGACGGCGATGATCTTCGGGATGCCGAACTGGGTGGCATACTGCCAGACCTGGTCGGTGCCCACCCCCGGCCCTTCGACGCCGTGGACGACGACCACGGCCATGTCACAAACCCGCAGGGCGCCGAGGGCTTCGCAGATGAAGTCCATGTAGCCCGGGGTGTCCAGGATGTTGAGCTTCTTCCCCAGCCACTCGCAGTGAAGCGGGGTGGCATGCACCGAGATGCCGCGGGTCCGCTCCGCCTCGTGGAAATCCGAGACGGTGGTGCCGTTGGCGATGCTGCCCAGCCGGTTGATCACCCCGCCGCAGGCCAGCATGGCCTCGGCCAGCATCGTCTTGCCGCTGGTGGCGTGGCCCACCAGCCCGAAGGTCCGAATATCGCCGGATGCGTACTGTTTCATGTCAGCTTTGTCTCGATCCGCTTCCGAGAGCGGGTTGAGGGAGCGTTGTACGGGATTCCCGCCCCTTCGGGCAATAAAACTTCCCGCGCCGACCGGAAAAAGCCGGCATTAGGCCCGCTTGTCGTTCGCATCGTCCGCCCGCGCGCGGAGCGACGAGGCGTCGAAGGCGATGCGGCTCGACGTCCCGACGTCAGGACCCCGCCTCCGCGCCGGCCGGCTCCGGGGCCTCCGCCGGCGGGGGTGACGGCTGGCGGGGACCGGCGGGCAGATTCTCCGTCAGGAACGAGGTCAGCAACCGGTACAGGTGTCGCGTGGTGCCCACGCCCTCGCGAATGCTGTGGGTGCGGTTCGGGTAGGCCATCATCCGGAAGGACTTGCCATGGGCGACCAGTTCGTCGATCAGGGCCTCCATGCCCTGATAGTGGACGTTGTCGTCGCCCGTGCCATGGACCAGCAGCAGCTTCCCGCGCAACTGGTGGGCGTAGGTCAAAGGCGACCCCTTCAGGTAGCCCTCCGGGTTTTCGGATGGCAGGCCCATGTAACGTTCTTGGTAGATCGTGTCGTAGAGGCGCATGTTGGGCACCGGAGCGACGGACATGCCCACCTGGTACAGGTCGGGGTACCGGAACAGGGCGTTGAGCGTCATGCTGCCGCCGCCGCTCCATCCCCAGATGCCGACCCGCTCCGGATCCATCCAGCTCCACCGCTTTTGCAGCGCGCGCAGGGCGGCGGCCTGGTCGGCGGAGGCCAGGATGCCCACCTGACCGTAGATGCACTTCCGCCACTGGCGGCCCTTCGGCGCCGGGGTTCCGCGATTGTCCACGCTCAGCACCACGTAGCCCTGCTCCGCCAGGAACCGATGCCAGATCGCGTTGCGCCCGCCCCAGCGGTTGAGGACGGTTTGGCCGGCCGGTTCCCCGTACACGTGGAAAAACGTGGGATATCGCAGGGACGGATCGAAGCCCGGCGGCTTGAGCAGCCAGCCGTCCAGAAGCACGCCGGGTTCGGTCTCGACTTGGAAGAACGAGGTCTCGACCGCCGGCAGCCGGGCCAGTTTCTTCCGCAGTTTTTCGTTTTCCTCGAACACCCGGACGCGGGTGTGCTCCGGCAGTTCGACGAGGTCCACGATGGGCGGCGAGGTGAACGTGGACCACGTGTGGATGGCCCAGCGACCATCGGGCGAAATGTCGTAGCTGTGCCAGCCGGCTTGGTCGGTGGGCGTGAGGCGCCGGGCCTTGCCGCCCTTCAGCGGGGCGCACCAGAGGTAACGCTCCGTGGCGTTCTCCGGCGAGGCGAGGAAGTAGAAGCATCCGCGCTCCTTGTCCACCGCCAGCAACTCGATGACGTCGTAGTCGCCGGGCGTCAGGCATTGGGGGCGGCCCTTGCGCCGGGGAATCCGCCACACGTGCCGCCAGCCGTCGCGTTCGCTCAGCCACAGCAGGGTCTGGTCCTCCTCGATCCAGCGATGGTCGTCCCGCACGTCCACCCAGGCCGGGTCGGTTTCGGCGAAAAACGGCCGCGCCCGGGGATCCTCGACCGAGGCGAACCAGAGCTGGTTGGTGTGCTGGCGGCGGTCCAGTTGCTGGATGACCACCTCGCGGGGATGATCGAGCCATTGCACGCGGGCGAGGTAGTGTTCCCGGGGATCGCCCGGCACCTCGATCCAGCGGACGTCGCCGCCTTGGACCGAAACCAGCCCCAACCGCACCGCCGAATTGGTCTGGCCCGTCTTCGGGTAGGCAAACCGCACCAAACGCGGGTACAGGCCGCTGATGTTGTCGATCATCACGAACTCCGGCACCCGGCTGGTGTCCACCTGCCAGAACACCAGCCATTGCCCGTCCGGACTCCAGTGAAACCCCTTCCGCAACGACAGCTCCTCCTCGTACACCCAGTCGAAGGTGCCGTTGATCACCTGGTCATCGCCGTCGCGGGTGAGCTGCCGGATGGAAAAGTCGTCGAGGCTTTGCACGAACAGGTTGTTCTGCCGGACGTAGGCCACGTGCCGTCCGTCGGGCGAAAACGTGGCGAACATCATCGTCGCCTCGGGCCCCTCCCCTCCAAGCTGCCGCAGCTCGTGGCTGGTCAGGTCCAGCAACCAGTAATCGCCCCGGGTGTTCGCGCGCCACACCCGCCGGCTGTTGGTGTAGATCAACAGGCGCGAGCGATCCGGCGACAACGTCCAGCCCTCGACCGACAACGGGCGCGACGATCCCGGCGGCACGAGCCATTGGCCCTGCACCAGCACTTCCTTCTCACCGGTGGCGGCATCGTACCGCACCAGGTCGCGGCCCACCGCGCCCGGGCCGTCCTCGAAGCGGTAGTAAACCGCCTGCTCCCGATCCCACCGCGCGCCGTAACCGCTCGCGTTGAACTCCCCGCCAAGAACACGATCCAGGGTCAACGGCTCGACCGGTTCGGCCGCCTGTCCGACCAAGCCCGCCCAAGCCAGCCACACCGAAACCCACACCAGCGCCGCGCCCGAGCGACGGCCCCGACGTTGCCCGCGATTCATCCGCCAGCAGCCCGGTTCTTCAATGGTCGTGATCATGGCTGCCGGTCATAACCGGAACCGCCCATTCCCGGCCAGTCCAAAGCCGCCGGCCCAACGCCCGCGCTTCAGGGAGTCCCGCCCGGAGACCGCCCTTTCCGCCGCAGCAACCGATACTCGATGGGCGGCCCGGAAGCCTCACCGCGCGTCCATGCGCGCAACCCCGCCAACGCCTTTTCGCCCTCGCTCCAGTAATCGGCCGGCAGCCCGGCGAGATGCTGCTGCCAGACCCGTTCCACGTCGTCGCGCCACCCGTCGGGCAACGCCACCCACCCCCGGCCGGCCATCCACCCCAGCAAGGCGGCGGCCAGCAGTTGATGGCCTTCGGGCTTGGGATGGACGTGATCCACCAGCCAATCGTCACCCGGCGCGCCCCCGGGACTCCGCGCCGCGATCGACCCGGCCCAGTCGAGCAGCGGCACGCCTTCTTCCCTGGCCACCCGGCGCAACGTTTCCTCCAGCGGCGAGGTCATCCGGAGCGGGCAAACGTCCAAATCGCGCGCCCGCCGCCAATGGACGAGAGCGCCGGCAAGGTCTCCGGTCGCCGCCCGGGCCCGGCCCAGCTCGAAGTGCAAGGCGGCGTTCTCCGGGTCCAGCCGCACCGCCTCCTCCAACCGTCCCACTGCGCCGGTCGGATCGCCCGCCTCGAGCTTTTCGTGCGCCTCCGCCACCAAGCGGTCCCTCCGCCGCCGTTCCTCCTTGCTCAAGCCCGGCGATGGTTCGCTCTTGAACGGCGGGCAGTCCCGCAGATTGGAGGGCAGCGCCACCCACACCAGCGGCACCCCGGCCTCCCGGCACAACCCCGCCATCCGCCGCAGGTTCACCTCGAAGTGCGCCCTCACCCCCGCGTGCCATGCCGGATCGCGATGGTAGGCCTTGATGCCGTCGCGGTAATCCAACAGGGCATCCACCTCCGCCGGCAGGACCGGGCGGCCATCCCCCGCCGG
>RFJD01000548.1 GCA_003695015.1 Verrucomicrobiota bacterium
GCGCCAACGGCTCGTCTGTCACTACGCCCACATGAAGTCGCTGGGCGAGATGCTCGATCACGGCCTGGCCATCTACAACGACGACAAGGAAGAGTTCGAGCGCCTGGCCGAGATGGACATGAAACATCGCTGGTGCTGGCCGGGGCAGGCCCATCCGGTGCGCCATCGCGAAAACGGCGTCGAGTATCTCCACCTGGGCGAGGTCTTTCCGGTCGTGCGCGTGCCGGCCGACTTGAAGCATTTCACCGATCCGGAAGCGTACGAGGCCTGGAGTTGCCTGGCGGACGGCTCGACGGCCAATGAGCCGCGTGTGTTGCGGGATGCCGGCGGCCGGTTGCAATGGCGTTGGACCCGGCAGGCGCCACCGGTGGATGCCGGCTTGGAAAACCGGCTGATCGAGCGCGGCTTGATCCGCCCCGAGGAAGCGCGCTTCACGCCCGTGGACGTGGACACCGGCAGACGCATCCGCCTGCATCGAGGTTCGGTGGCGTGGAACGCGTGGCGCCAACGTTGGATCGTGATCGCGAACCAACTGGGCGGCTCATCCAACCTTGGCGAAGTCTGGTATGCGGAGGCGCGCGAACTGACCGGCCCGTGGCATCGCGCCAAAAAGATCGTCACCCACGAGCGCTACAGCTTTTACAACCCGGTGCATCATCCCTTCTTTGATCAGGCGGACGGGCGCGTCATCTACTTCGAGGGCACTTACAGCCACACGTTTTCGGGCAACGACCATCCGACCCCGCGCTACGACTACAACCAGATCATGTATCGGCTCGATCTGGGTGACCCGCGGCTGGCAGCGGTGCGGGAAGAGGCGCCGAACGCGGCCCCCTTCCCGCGAGCCGGAACCCAAGGTCGTTGACCGGCATCCCCATCCGACGGCGGCCACGGCGGAGCGGCGCTTTGCGCGGCGTCGAACGGGCTTGTGACCCGCGTGCCGGGCAACCGATGATGCCGGGGTCGAACCGAGTTCCGGCGCGGCGATCCGACCGGCCGGTCCGCGAACGAACATGAGCCCCGAGGGCCAGACCATGGGCATGCTGTCAGCCGCCGTCCCGGAAGGACCGCGGCAGCGGCTGCGTGTGGTCATTCGCGGCGCGGTGCAGGGGGTGGGGTTCCGTCCCTTCGTTTACCGGCTGGCGCGCGAGCTGGGGTTGGGCGGCTGGGTGAGCAACACGGTTCAGGGCGTGTTCATCGAGGCGGAGGGAAGCGAGGCGGCGTTGCGGCTGTTCCTCGACCGTCTCGAGCGGGAAAAACCGCCCCGCAGTTTCATCCAGAGCTTGGAGGCGACGCATTTGCCGCCGGAAGGCGAGCGGGAGTTCGCCATTCGCCCCAGCCAAAGCGGCGGACGGCGGACGGCGCTGGTGTTGCCGGACATCGCCACCTGTCCGGAATGCCTGGCGGAGGTCTTCGATCCGCGGGACCGGCGGCACCGTTACCCCTTCACCAACTGCACCCATTGCGGACCGCGATTCAGCATCATCGAAGCCCTTCCCTACGACCGGCCGAACACCTCGATGCGCCGGTTCCCGATGTGCCGCGCATGCCGGCAAGAGTACGAAGACCCGGCCAACCGCCGTTTTCACGCCCAGCCGAACGCGTGTCCCGACTGCGGCCCGCAACTGGCTTGGTGGGATCGCCGGGGACGGGTGCTGGCCGGGCGCGAGGAAGCCTTGCAGGCCGCGGCCCGCGCATTGCGGGAAGGGGCGATCGTCGCGGTCAAGGGGTTGGGCGGTTTTCACCTGATGGTCCGGGCGGACGACGCCGGGGCGGTGGCACGGCTGCGGCAACGGAAACGCCGCGGGCCGAAACCCTTTGCCGTGATGGCGCCGGACCTCGAGGCGGTGCGGGGGGTGTGCCGGGTGGATGCGGTCGAGGAACGGGCGTTGCGCGGGCCGGAGGCGCCCATTGTGTTGCTGCGGCGGGCGCGGTTCGACGCGGCGGAGGTGGCCCCGGAAGTGGCGCCCGGCAATCCATGGCTGGGGGTGATGTTGCCCTACACGCCGTTGCATCACCTGCTGGTGCGCGAGACGGGCGGCTGGGTGGTGGCCACCAGCGGCAACGTCTCGGACGAACCGATCTGCATCGACGAACGGGAGGCGGTCGAACGGCTGGGCGGGATCGCCGATTTCTTCCTGGTCCACGACCGGCCGATCGTGCGGCCGGTGGACGACTCGTTGCTGCGGGTGGTGCTGGGGCGGGAGATGCTGTTGCGGCGGTCGCGGGGCTACGCGCCGTTGCCGATCGTGGTGAAGGAACCGTTGCCGCCGGTGATCGCCATGGGGACGCATTTGAAGAACACGGTGGCGGTGGCGGAGGGCCGGGAGGTGTTCCTCAGCCAGCATCTGGGCGATCTGGAGAACATCGCGGCGTTGACCGCCTTCGAGAGGGCAACGCATGATCTGGTCCGACTGATGGCCATCCAACCCAAACTCGCGGCTCACGACGCCCATCCCGACTACGCCAGCAGCCAGGCGGCGCAGGCCACGGGTTTGCCGACGGTGTGCGTGCAGCATCACTACGCCCACGTGCTGGCCTGCATGGCCGAAAACAACGCGCCCGCACCCGCGCTGGGCGTTTCGTGGGACGGCGCCGGCTTGGGGCTGGATGGCGAAATCTGGGGCGGCGAGTTCCTGCTGGTCACCGAGGACGGCTTCAAACGGGTGGGCTGTTTGCGTTCCTTCCCTCTTCCCGGGGGTGAAAAGGCCATCAAGGAACCGCGGCGGACGGCTTTGGGACTGTTGTTTGCCATGCGGGGAGGGGCGATCTTCCAGCGAGAGGACTTGGCGCCCTTGAAGGAGTTCCCGCCCGCCGAACGCCGGGTGTTGAAGGAGGCCCTCGAGCGAGGCGTTAACTGCCCCCCCACCACCAGCGCCGGCCGGTTGTTCGATGCCGTGGCCTCGATCCTTGGGCTGCGGCAGATCGCGGCCTACGAGGGTCAGGCCGCCACCGATCTCGAGTTCGCCATGGAGCCGGACGACGCGGAAGACTCCTATCCCTACGGGGTGACGTTGGAAGACGCCCATGGTCCGGGAGCAAACGGGGAACCGCTTCCCTGCCCGGATCACCGCGAATGCCATGCCTTCGAGCTGGCGCCGCAAATCCTCCGCATCGACTGGCAGCCCATCATCGAGGCCATCTTTCGCGACTTGGAATGCGGCGAGGGCGTCTGGGCGATCTCCGCCCGGTTCCACAACACCCTCTCCGACATCATCGTGGACATGGCCCGCCGTATCGGGGTGAAGCGGGTGTTGCTGACGGGCGGTTGCTTTCAAAACCACTATCTCTTGGAGCGCACCGTCACCCGGTTGCGCACCGACGGTTACGAACCTTTCTGGCATCAACGGGTGCCGCCGAACGACGGCGGGATCGCCCTCGGCCAAGCCGTGGCCGCCGGACGCGAAACCGCCAGGAGCAAGTCCGCGCCAACCGAGCCGAAGAAAACCGCCAAACGCCGCCGATCCTCCACCTGAATCTCCTCTCATGTGCCTTGCCGTTCCCGGTCAAATCCTCTCCATCCAGGAAACCGACGACCCCCTGCAGCGCACCGGCCGCGTCAGCTTTGGCGGGATCGTCCGCGAAGTGAACCTCGCCTACGTGCCGGAGGCGAAGGTCGGCGACTACGTGGTCGTGCATGTCGGCTTCGCGCTCAGCATCGTGGATGAGGAGGAGGCCCGGCAAACGCTCGATTACTTCCGCCAAATGGGGCAAGCCGGCGGCGAAACCGTGGCGGCCGACGGGCAAACGCCGGAGGCAGCCGGGCGCGCCGAAACGACCTGAGGCAGCCGCCGAGGCCGCCCCAATCGGGCGCCGTTCACACCCCGGAGCCTTTCGAAGCATCCCCTCCGGGAGACGAGGCCGTTCGCATCGACCGGATTTCCTGCGCCGCCCAGGCCAGCGCCTCTTCCCTGGTCCGAAGTTCCTCGGCGAGCTGCTTGTCCCGGATGCGGGCCAACAACCGCCCCAACTCCCGGCCGCGCGGCATGCCGAGGGCGATCAGGTCGTTGCCGTTGACCAAGGGCGGACGCAGCTCCGGCTTGGCCCGGAACTCCTCCCACGCGCGCCGCAGGATCTCGTACGTCTCGAGCGAGCGCCGCGCTCCCAGGCAATCCAGTCGGTGCAGTTCCATCTCCAGGGGGAACGTCGGCCGGAGCATGATCCGGCGCAGGGTCGAGCGCCGCATCCGTGCCACTTCCAAGAACTGCATGTGATGCCGGACCACCTCCGAGACCGCGCGGATGTCCCGCACGGGAAAGCGCAACCGCCGCAGCACGCTTTCGGCCATCACCGCGCCCACCGAGGCGTGGCCGTGGAACCGGATGAGACCCGTCTCCGGATCGCGCCGTGCGGTGCGGGGTTTGCCGATGTCATGGAGCAACACCGCCCACGGCAACAGCGGCGGCGCGTCGGCCGGCAGGTGTTCCAACATCAGGACGATGTGCTCGAACACGTCCCCCTCCGGGTGAAACTCCGGCGGCTGCTCGCACCCGCGGCACGCCTCGACCTCCGGCAGGACCACCTTCAAGAGCCCGCTGGCCTGCAACAGCCGCAGCCCCCGCGCCGCGCCGGGCGGCTGGAACAGCTTCAACAACTCCTCCCGAATCCGCTCGGCGCTCACCATCCGCAACTCGGCCGCGCGGGGGGGGATCGCCGCCCACGTGGCCGGCTCGATCTCGAAACCCAGTTGCGCCGCCAGCCGCACCGCCCGCAACAACCGCAGCCGGTCCTCGGCAAACCGCTCTTCCGGCGGCCCGATCGTCCGAATCAACCGCGCCTTCAGATCCGCCTGCCCGCCCACCCAGTCGTGCAGCTCGCCGGTCAGCGGATCGTAGTACAGCCCGTTGACCGTGAAATCGCGCCGGCTGGCATCCTCGCGCGCGCTGGCGAACCGCACCTCATCCGGGCGCCGTCCGTCGCGATAGCCGCTCTCGGTCCGGAACGTCGAAACCTGAAACTCGAAGCCGCCCTCCAAGACCAGCATCACCCCGAACTGCCGTCCCACCGGAACCGTCCGGACAAACAGCCGTTCCACCTCCTCCGGAGGGGCGGAGGTCGCGATGTCGATGTCGCCCGGCGGCCGTCCCAGCAGCATGTCCCGCACACAACCGCCCACGAAAAAGGCGTCGTAGTCCGCCTCCCGCAAGCGGCGGACGATCCGGGTCGCCACCCGTCCGGCCGGGCTGTTTTCCAGGCGCTTCATGACGGGGTCGGTGCGGCCGGCGGTCGGCCGGCCTCTGCGGTCACTTCGCTCAAATGGTGCCGCTCCCGGAAGCCGACGTA
>RFJD01000549.1 GCA_003695015.1 Verrucomicrobiota bacterium
ACCGGCTCCGACCTCTTGACGGCGCGGCTGGATGGCTGGGCCGATTTCAATCGGGATGGCGATTGGGCCGATCCGGGCGAACGCATCTTCGACCACCTCGAAGTCTGGCAGGGCACGAAGGTGCTCAGCGTGTCGATCCCGGCAGGCGCCGCCGTTGGCAAGACGTTTGTGCGGTTCCGGCTCAGCGCGGACGGCGTGGACGAACCCACCGGCCCCGGCGGCCCCGGCGAGGTCGAGGATTACGCCGTGGAGATCGAGCCGGTCGCCGCGACGCTGAGGGCCGAACTCTCGAGCGACGGCTCGCAGATCCAACTGCTGTATCCGGGCGGTCTGGATGGCTGGCGGCTGGAGCAAGCGCCGGCGGTGACCGGGCCGTGGACCGAGGTCACGACCCTGCCCCGACTCGCGCCCGGACAACAGGGCTTGCTGACGCTTCCGCCGCCGGACGAGCCCACCTTCTGGCGGTTGGCCAGACCTTGAGCCGCTGATGCGGCACAAACCCGCGGCTCACTGCCGGCATCACGGGATCGGCGCCCGCCCGATGCCGTGGAACAACCGGAGGTAGCCCATGAACGCGCTCATGGCGTGCTGGGTGTAGTCGATGCGCAGCTCGCCGGTCGAGGCGTCGTGGCGGCCGTTTTCCTTCACCGTCGCGGCCGGGAAACCACCCGCCAGAGGGCCTTCCCGGAGCTGGGTCGTCAGCAGAAACCGCACGCCGTTTTCGCAGGCCCGCTGGATCCGTTCCCGGAGATCGACCCGGGCCGCCGAGAGGAAGGAGCCGGCCGCCAGCAACCCCTCGATCCGCGTCGCCGTGGGGGCGGTCCGTCCATCCCGGTCGAACGCGCCGGCCAAGCGCGGATGAACCGATTCGCTCAACTGATCCAGCAGGATCCGCTCGCAAAGCCGGGCGGCGTGGTCTTCCAAGGCGTCGAGGTCCGGCCCCGGCTGCAGATGGCGCGCCTGCGGCCAGAACTCCGCCATCGCCAGCAGCGTCCAGTGGTCGGCCGGCAGGTCCGGCAACTCCTGCCGGCGTCCTTGGAAGGCCCGGTATTCGAGGCCCAGCGCCGCCGCCTCCAGCCAGCGCGGATCGCGGTCCAGCTCAAACAGCGCCGTCAGGGCCATGATGGCTTCCCCCGGGTAGTACAGCGAGGTCCACTCGGGATCGGGCCCCTTGCCCGGGTAATAGATCGCGTAAAACCGGCCATCCCGCTCCTGCATGGAAACGATGAACTCCGCCAGCGCCCGCAGGTCTTCTCGTTTCACCACCCCGGGATGAACGGCATCGATCCGCACCCCGGCCAGCAGGGCGAGGGCCGCCCCGCCCAACTTGGCGCGTCGCTCCGGATCGCCGGTCTGCTCCGGCGTGGTCCACACCGCCAACTGGTTGGTCCGGCCGTCCACCGGCCCGATGGCGTAACGCCGCAGCCACCGCCAGCCCCGGGCGAGCGCCGCCCGGTTGGTCGTCGAGGGGAACAACGCTTCGTACCCGGCCATCGCGTACAGCGTCCCCGCGTGGCGGAGAAGGTTGTACTCCCGTCCCCGGGATCGCCGGCCATCCACGTGTTGCCAATAGATGAACCGTCCCTCCGCATCCATGGAACGCCGCAGGTGGGCGTTGGCGGCATGAAGGGCCGGCTCCAAGTCCTTCGGGGAATAACGCGGCGCCAGGACCGTCGGGCGGCAACCGACACTCCACCACCCGGCCAGCAGCAACCACAGCAGACAAGGAACCCGTGCGCGCATTGGGGCGATTCTAGCGAGCCCCCGGGCAGTGGCAACCCCGGCCGGCCAACGGGCCGCGGTGGGGGCCGGCCCCCGCTCCGCCGGCCGCTCGGCCGGTGGAATCGCATTGGATTGGCCCGAGCCGCTTGGCTATGCTCGCCGGCCATGACGTTGACGGAAAAACTGTTGGCCCGCGCCGCCGGCAAGGCGCGGGTGGAAGCGGGCGAAAACGTCTGGGTCAAGGCCGACATCCTGATGACCCACGACGTCTGCGGCCCCGGCACCATCGGCGTCTTCAAGCGTGAATTCGGCCCGGACGCCCGGGTCTGGGATCCGGAAGGCGTGGTCATCATCCCCGACCACTACATCTTCACCGCCGATTCCCGCTCGAACCGCAATGTGGACATCCTGCGGGAGTTTGCCCGCGAGCAGGGGTTGAAGTACTTCTACGACGTCATCGACGATCCCAACGGCGTGTGGCGGTTCGACCCGGCCAAGGGCCCGTTCGTGCGCCAGTACGGCAGCCGCTACGCCGGGGTCTGCCACACGGCCCTCCCCGAGCGCGGCCACACCCGGCCGGGCGAGGTACTCTTCGGCACCGACTCCCACACCTGCATGGCCGGGGCGTTCAACGAGTTCGCCACCGGGATCGGCAACACCGACGCCGGCTTCGTGATGGGCACCGGCAAGCTCCTCCTGAAGGTGCCCGAGACGATGCATTTCCGGCTCGAGGGCCGCCTGCAGCCGGGCGTGATGGCCAAGGACGTCATCCTGCATGTCATCGGCGAGATCGGCTTCGACGGCGCCACCTACCGCGCCATGCAATTCGACGGCCCCGGCGTCGCGACCCTTTCGATGGACGACCGGATGACCATCGCCAACATGGCCATCGAGGCCGGCGGCAAGAATGCCATTTTCCCCTTCGACGCCCGGACGGCCGAATACGTCGAAGCCCGCACCCGGCTCAACAACACCAAGCGGACCTACGAACCGGTCGAACCGGATCCCGACCAGAAGTTCTGCTACGAGCTGGTCATCGAGCTGGACCAACTCGAGCCGTTGGTGGCCTGCCATCCGGACCCCGGCCGCCGCCGCAAGGCCAAGGAGCTTTCCGATCTGAAGCTGGACCGCGCCTACATCGGCTCCTGCACCGGCGGCAAGACCAGCGACTTCATCGAGTTCGCCCGCGTCGTCCAAGGCCGGAAGGTGGTCATCGACACCTTCGGCGTGCCCGCCACGCCGAACATCGTGCGGGATCTGCAAACGACCTATTGGGGCGACAAGACGGTGTGGCAGATTCTGGTCGATGCCGGCGTGCGGATGACCGAGAACGCCGGTTGCGCCGCCTGTCTGGGCGGGCCGGTGGACACCTTCGGCCGGATGAACGACGCCGGTCTGAAGTGCATCAGCGCCACCAACCGCAACTTCCCCGGCCGCATGGGCAGCAAGGAAAGCGAGGTGTACCTCGCCAGCCCGGCCACCGTTGCCGCCAGCGCCCTGACCGGCCGCGTCACCGACCCGCGCGAATTCATCGGTTAGTCCCTGCACCAAGCGCCCCTCTTTCCCACCGACACCAACGACCTGAACCTCATCCCCTCCGCAAGAACCATGCGCTCCGACATCATCAAGAAAGGGTTTGAACGAGCCCCGCACCGCAGCCTCCTCCGCGCCGCCGGCGTCATCGAGTCCGAGGAGGACTTCGACAAGCCGTTCATCGCCATCGCCAACTCCTACACCGACTGCATCCCCGGCCACGCCCACCTCAACGAGGTCGGCCAGCTCATGAAGCGGCTGGTCCGGGCCGCCGGCGGCGTGCCGTTCGTCTTCAACACCATCGGCATCGACGACGGCATCGCCATGGGCCACTCGGGCATGCTCTATTCGCTGCCCTCCCGGGAGCTGATCGCCGACTGCGTCGAAAGCATGCTGCGGGCCCATTGCTTCGACGGCATGATCTGCATCCCCAACTGCGACAAGATCGTCCCCGGGATGCTGATGGCCGCCATGCGGTTGAACATCCCGACGGTTTTCGTCAGCGGCGGGCCCATGGCGGCGGGCATCGCCGGCCACGCCGGCCCCGAGGAGTTGCCCGAACACCTCCGCCCGGCCGCGGGCAAGTCCGACCTCATCTCCGTCTTCCAAGGGGTCGGCGCGCTGAAGACCGGCGAAATCGATGAAGCCAAACTCAAGGAGCTCGAGCAGACCGCCTGCCCCACCTGCGGCTCCTGCTCGGGCATGTTCACGGCCAACTCGATGAACTGCCTCTGCGAGGCGCTCGGCATGGCCCTCCCGGGCAACGGCACCATCCTCGCCGTCTCGAAGGAACGCGAGGCCCTCTACGAACGCGCCGCCCGCACGATCATCAAGCTCGTCGAAACCGACCTCAAACCACGCGACATCGCCACCCTCGAGGCCTTCGACAACGCCATCACGCTGGACGTCGCCATGGGCGGCTCGACCAACACCGTCCTCCACACCCTGGCCATCGCCCGCGAAGCCGGCATCGATTACGACATCGGCCGCATCGACGCCATCTCCCGTCGCGTCCCCAACATCTGCAAGGTTTCGCCCTCCTCCGACTACCACGTCCAGGACGTCCACCGCGCCGGCGGCATCCACACCATCCTCGGCGAGCTCAAGCGCATGGGGCTGCTGCACTTGGACTGCAAGACCGTCACCGGCAAGACCCTCGGCGAAAACATCGACGAATGGGACGTCCGCTCCCCCACCTGCACGCCTTGGGCGCGCGCCGTCCGTGTCTCCGGCGCCTCCGCCTTCGTGGTCGATCCGGATGACAAACTCGGTCCGGCCGCCCGCACCGCCTCCGGCAACCTCGCCCCGAAACCGATGCTGTTCCATCCGGCCGAACCGCTGGCCATCACCCTCTGGCGGCTGGCCGCGGCCTTCAACGCCGGTGACGCCGCCACGCTCGCCTGCCTGTTCGCCGACGACGCCACCCTGCAGGTGGACGAGAACACCACTTGGAGCGGCAAGGCCGCCATCGAGGGCGGTTTCAAGGCCAAATTCTCCGAATGGAAGGGCTTGATGCGGGCCGAGCTGGCCGACCTCGACGGCGAGGCGGTCCTGTTGATCTGGCGCTACGAGAAGAGCGGCCGGCGCGAGCGCACCTGCCTGCTGCGCGCCGTCGAGTTCGACAACTGGGTCATCCGCCGCGCCGTCCATGAACTGGGCGGGGACAACGTCCAGCGCGCCGTTGCCAGCGGCCTCCAACCCTACGATCCGGCCTTCCTGTTCAAGCCGGAGGATTGCATCCGCACCAAGGAAACCGCCTACGCGCCCGACGGCGGCTTGGCCGTGCTCTACGGGCAGTTGGCCCCGGAAGGTTGCGTCGTCAAGACCGCCGGCATCAGCGAAGGCTTCAAACAGCATTGCGGCGAGAACTTCGTCTTCGAGGGCCCCTGCGTGATCTTCGAAAGCCAGGACGAAGCCTGCGAGGGCATCCTCGGCGGCAAGGTCAAGGAAGGCGACGTGGTCATCATCCGCAACGAAGGCCCGCGCGGCGGTCCCGGCATGCAGGAAATGCTCTCGCCCACCAGCTACATCGTCGGCATGGGACTGGGCGACAAGGTGGCGTTGATCACCGACGGCCGCTTCAGCGGCGGCACCGCCGGCGCCTGCATCGGCCACGTCTCGCCCGAGGCGGCCGAGGGCGGCCCCATCGGCCTGCTCCGGAATGGCGACCGGCTCCGGATCGACTTCCCCAACCGCCGCATCGACATCCTGGTGGACCCGGCCGAATTGGAGGCCCGGCGGGCGGCATGGAAGCCGAATCTCCGGCCCGTGGACGGCTGGTTGGCCCGCTACCGCAAGCTGGTCACCAACGCCAGCAAGGGTGGCATCCTCCAGAGCGATTGACATTGCCTCCGGGCCGGCCCGCCCGCACCATTTCCCGGCCATGACCCATCTGCGGATGCCGGGGAGGGCCTTTCTGTGGGGCCTTCTCCTTCTGGGGATCGCGGGTACGACAGGCGGTCCGGCCCGGGCCGCCAACGCTCCGGACCCGCGGCCGAACCTCGTCTTCCTGCTGGCGGACGACCAGTGCTTCTGGTCGCTGGGCTGCTACGGCAATCCCGACGTCCAGACGCCCAACCTCGACCGGCTGGCGGCCGAGGGGATGGCCTTCGACCGGCACTACGACACCACCGCCATCTGCATGGCCAGCCGCGCCAGCATCCTGACCGGACTGTTCGAGTTCCGGACGGGCTGCAACTTCGACCACGGCCCGCTGGTCCGGGAACGCTGGGAACAGTCCTACCCGGTGCTGCTCCGGCGGGCCGGTTATCTGACCGCCTTCGCGGGCAAAATCGGCATCGAGGTGGCGGAGCGTCCCGGCGGCCCCTCCCGGTTGCCGGAGGAAGACTTCGACTGGTGGGGCGCCGGGCCGGGCCAGACCTTCTACGAAACCGCCCGCAACCCCTCGATGGCCCGCTACGCCGCCCAATACCCCCATTCCACCTTGGCCTACGGCGCCTTCGGTCGGGATTTCATCCGCCACGCCGCCTCCCAAGGCCGTCCCTTCTGCCTTTCGATCAGCTTCAAGGCGCCCCACCGACCGCCCACGCCCGATCCGCGGTTCGACGCGGTTTACGCCGGCCGGCGGTTCACCAAGCCGGCCAACTTCGGCCGCGAGCACGGCCTTCACTTCTCCCCCCAGAGCCGCCAGGGCCGCCAGTACAAACGCTTCCACGAGTGGGGCTACGACACCGACTACGACGGCGTCATGCGGCTCTACCACCAGCTCATTTACGGGATCGACGTCGCCGTGGGCATGATCCGGCAGGCCTTGGAGGAAGCGGGCGTGGCGAACAACACCGTCGTCATCTACACCTCCGACAACGGCTTTCTCTGCGGCGCCCACGGTTACGCCTCGAAGGTCCTCCCCTACGAGGAAAGCTCCCGCGTGCCGCTGATCGTGTACGATCCCCGGCATCCGGGCGGCGGCCGGCGCTCTCGCGCCCTCACCGGCAACGTGGACATCGCCCCCACCTTGCTCGAACTGGCCGGCGTGCCCGTCCCGCCCGGCATCGACGGGCGCAGCCTCCTGCCGCTGTGCCGCGACCCCGGCGCCACCATCCACGAACACCTCCCGCTGATCAACGTCTGGGGGCCGGCGCCCACCCACAGCCTCGGCGTCGTCACCGGCCGCTGGAAGTACGTCTTCTGGAATTACGGCGCCGAACCGTTCACGCCCGTCGAGGAGGTTTACGATCTGGACCACGACCCGCTGGAATTGACCAACGCCGTCGCCCGCCTGCCGGAGCCGACCCTCCGCCGCCTTCGCGCTTTCTACGACCTGTACGTCGGGCAATGGCGCCGGCAAGCCGTGCCCTGGCATGGCTATCCGCCCTTCGGGGTCATCTTCGATCGCACCCTGCCCTGGCCGGAGAAACAAACC
>RFJD01000550.1 GCA_003695015.1 Verrucomicrobiota bacterium
CACGGGGTATTCGCCCTTGGAGATCGGATACCGCACGCCGAAGAGGAAGCAGGGGGGACTGCCGTCCGGCTTGTGGTAGTACAGTTCCGGCCGGCGGGCAGCCGCCTGATCGAGCACGTCCCGGATGCCATCGACGTAATGCCCCGAACCGGTGGCCTTCTGGTTCGGGAAGTGGCAGAACCAGACCGACCCGAGCGCGCCGCCGTTGAGAATGCTGCCCACGGTGATTTCATAGAAGCCCCAGTTGTTGCTCCAGAAGGTTCGCGGACGGCGGGTTACCGGCAGGAGACGGATCCGCCACTGGTCGATGCGCTGGGTCGGTTTTCGCAGATGGGTCGGGTCGCTCGCCACCGGTTTCACCAACGCTGCCGTATTCGGATGCCGTTCTTGGAACAGACGCAACACGTTCGCCGCTTTCACGGCCCGGGGATCTTGGAGGTCGTTCATCGTTCGTCCTTCGTTTCCGTTCATGTCGTTGCCGTTCATGGAGCGAAATCTGCCGGAAACGCCGCGGGGATGCAGCGAAAGGGACGTTCCCGTCACGTCGCGCCCGGAGGCCCGCCATTGCCGGAGGGCCTCCCGGCCGGCGCGATCTCGCGGGGTGGGGACGGTTCGCCGGCAGCCGGCTGGCGGGCGCCGACCTGGTCGGGATGTTCCTCCGAGGATGCCTCCTCTTCGGCCGGCGGCAGGCAGATGGCCACTTCGAGCCCCGAGGGGCGCCGGTTGCGACAGCGGACGCGGCCGCCCATGGCCTCGACGCAGGTTTTCACGATGGTCAACCCCAGCCCCACGCCGCCGGTGTCCCGGTCCCGCGCCGCTTCCAGCCGGTAAAACGGATCGAACACGCGATCCAAATGCTCCTCGGGAATGCCCGGTCCGCGGTCGCCCACCACGATCACCACGCCCTGTTCCTGGCGGTCGGCGGAAACGGTGATCGGTCCGGCGGAGGCGGCGTAGCGGATGGCGTTGCGGACCAGATTGGCCAGCGAGCGGCGGAGCAGTTCCGGCTCGGCCAGCACCCGGCAGTCGGGATCGATCTGCACGCGCACGTCGGCACCGGCGTGGTTCTCGCGCCGGACCACCTCCCCGGCCAGGGGAAGCAGCCGCACCGGCTGGAGGCGCACGGCCTTCTCCCCCAAGGACGCCCGCGCATAGGAAAGCAACTCCTGCACCAGGCCGCTCATGTGCCGGATTTCCTCGTGCAGATCGTCGATCCGATCCTGAAGACGCGGATCCGCCTCGTGACGCAACATTTCCAAGGCCAGCTCGGCGCGGGCCAGCGGCGAGCCCAGTTCGTGGGCCACGTCGCCCAGGAAGCGCCGCTGGCCCTCGACGTATCCGGCCAGCCGCCCGGTCATGCGGTTGATCACCGTGGCCAACTGCCCCAATTCGTCGCTCCGTCGCACCGGCACCCGCACCTCCAGGTCGCCCTCGGCAATCCGTTCGGCCGCTCCGGCCATTCGCCGCAGAGCCCGGGTGATGCCCCGCACCACCGGCACCCAGAAAAGAATCGAAACCAGCGCAATCGCCGCGCCCAGCAACAGCCACGGCACCGGATCGGCAAACAGCGTGACCCGCCGCGCATCCGCCTTGGTCAACAGGATCAACTCCCGCGGCGGCGCCGGCCGGCCGTCCAGCGTGCGGAACCCCACCGGAATCCGCATGCCCACCCAGTAGGTGACCGGATTGCCCAGCCGGACGACGAACCGCGGAGGTCCGGGCGGCAGGCGCCCCGGTCCCATCGGGCCGGCGCCCGTTCGCGGGGCCAGGCGCCGCAAGCCGGGGCCGTCACCCGTTTGCCGGGAGGGGCTCTCCGCCGGAGGCCGGTTGGTCCGGCCGGTTGCCGGCGTCTCGATACCGCCCGCCGCTTGTCCGGCGCCGCCCGCCCGGCCCAAACCCAGCCGCCAACGACGCGGCCGGCCGGGGAACCCCGATTCCAGCGGCCCCATGGTCAGCATCCGCCGCCGCACCTCGAGCGGCAGCGCCAACGGTTCGCCCGCCAGTTGGCGCCGGCCGTTCTCGCTCCAGAGGGTGAACCGCACCCGATAGGCCTCGCTGTACTCCCGCAAGACTTCGTCCCATTCGGCCGGGCTGGTCTCGCTGAGTCGCGCAGCCAGCACCTGCCGGACCGCCCGCAGGCGTTCCTCGGTCTGGCTGAGCAACAGCGAATCCAGCCCCAGTTGGAACTCGAAGTGGAAAAACGCCGCCACCAGCGCCGCCACCAGCGCCAGGTTCAACACCAGCATCAGCGCGATCCGCGCCAGCAGCGGAAAACGCACGTGCGCCCGGGACGGCGGGGTTGGCCGCGATTCACTCACGATCCGGATCGATCAACTGGTAGCCGACGGCGCGCACCGTGCGGATGTAACGCGGCGCCCGGGGATCGTCCCCCAGTTTCTTCCGCAAGGCCGACACGTGCACGTCCACCGAACGGTCGAACACATCGTAATCCCGGTTGCGAATCTCCTCGACCAACTGCTCGCGGGTCTTGACCCGCCCGCGCGCCCGGGCCAGGGCCAGCAACAGGTCGAACTCGACCGGCGTCAGGTCCAGCCGCTCCTCCCCGCGAAACGCCAGCCGCGCGCCCGGGTTGATGCGCAGGTCGCCGACCACGATCTCCGGCTCGACCTCCGCGCCTCCGGCCCGCCGGGCCGCCGCCCGCCGGGTCACCGCCCGCAGCCGCGCCAGCAATTCCCGGCTCGAAAACGTCTTGGGCAGGTAGTCGTCCGCCCCCAGCTCCAACCCCACGATCCGGTCGGTCTCGTCCCCCCGCGCCGACAGCATCAACACCGGCACCTCCGAACGCGCCCGGATCCGCCGCAACACCTCGAACCCGTCCAACCCCGGCAACATCACGTCCAGAATCACCGCCGTCCACGGCTCGCCCACCGCCAGTTCCACGCCCTCCTCGCCGTGATGCGCCGCCCGCACCTCGTATCCCATCGCGCCAAGGTATTCGGCGACGAGCCGACACAACTTGCGGTCGTCGTCGATCAACAGCACTCGCGGCTTGGACGCGGTTTCCATGACCCGCTCTCACGCCGGCGTTCGCCGCCGGCCGCCCCCAGCGTGGGCCCGGGTCGGCCGGCTCACAAGGCCGATTTGACGCCGCCCCGCCCCCGGGCTACAACCCCGGCATGCGACGCTGGCGAGGCTGGTTGGCCGGGCTGCTCCTGGTGGGTTTGGCCGGGACGCTCGCCCTCTGGCAATGGCGGCAGCGACAGACCCACCGCTTCGACCCGCTCATCCGCGAAACCGCCCTCCGCTACGGTCTGGACCCGGCCCTCATCAAGGCCGTCGTCTGGAAGGAAAGCGGCTTCCGGCCCGACGCCATCGGCGCCGCCGGCGAAATCGGGCTGATGCAACTGACCGAACCGGCCGCCCAGGAATGGGCCGCCGCCGAGAGGCTCGGACCGCTGCCCCCGGCCCACCTGTTCGATCCGCGCACCAACCTTCTCGCCGGCGCCTGGTACCTCCGCCGGAGCCTCCGGCGTCATCCGCAGGCGGACGATCCCCGGCCCTTTGCCCTGGCGGAATACAACGCCGGTCGCGGCAACGTCCTGCGCTGGCTCCAGGGCCCGGCCGCCACCAACAGCGCGGCGTTCATCCAAGCCATCGGCTTCCCCGCCACCCGCCGCTACGTCCGCGACATCCTCGCCGCCACGCCACGGTTCGC
>RFJD01000115.1 GCA_003695015.1 Verrucomicrobiota bacterium
ACGTCGATCAGCGTCAACGCCGCGGTGTTCATCCAGCCGCGTTCCAACTGCGTGGTCGGCAGTTGGAACCGGGCCAGCACGTGCACCACCGCCGCCAGCCGGCCGTCGGGCGAGACGCGGATGTCCCGGACCGTGGTCGAGCCGTTGGGCAGGGGGATCGTCCGGACCACCCGGCCTTGGGCCACGTCCACCACGCTGACCGTCGCCGCCACCCGATCCGCCGTGGCCGGACCTTGGGGGAGATGATGCGCCACCAGCAACCGCGCCCCGTCGGCCGTGAATGCCAGCGAGATCGGCTCGCGCGGCACCGGGATCCGCCGCTGCACGGCGCCGTTGGCCGGATCGGCCAACACCACTTGGGCGCGGAAGCGGTCCGCGTAGGCCAGCACGCGGCCGTCCGGGGCGTACACCGGCGCCACGGGCGTGTGGCCGGCCATGGCCCTCCGGACCACCCGGCCTTGGCCCACATCGACCAGGCAGAGCACCCCGGGCGGCCGGGCGCAGGTGACCGCCAACCGCCGGCCATCGGGCGCAAGCGCCAGCCCCGTCGGCGCGGCCGGGAGAGCCAACCTCCCCGCCACCTTGGCCCGCTCACCATCCCACACGAGGAGGCCGCGGCCGGTCTTGCCCGTGACGAACAATCGCTTTCCCCCGGCGCCCGCCACGAGGGCGTTCGGCGAAAACCAATCCGCCCCCTCCCCGGCTGCCGGCAGCACGAGACACGCCGCTGCCACCGCGGACGCCAACCGGCGCGCCAACCCCCTCCGGCCGGCCGGGGGGCGCGGCCCCTGCACTTTGTGACCAGGCCCGCAACGGGCGGGCCCGTTTTCTCGCCATTGCGCGGTGTGCATGGGCCGGGATGCTACCGGCCCGCGCCGCGCCTGCAAAGGCCGCCCTGCCGGTTCCGCCGTCCTCTCAACACTCCGGATCGGCTTGCCCGCCAAACCGCGGACCGGCAAGCTTTCCCCCATGCAATCGGTCATCACCGGTCCGGTCTATGTGGTCGCCGACAACATCGACACCGACCAGATCATCCCGGCGCAGTACCTGAACCTCGTGCCCACCATCCCGGAGGAGTACGAGAAGCTCGGCAGTTACGCCCTCTGCGGCCTGCCCGAGGACGCCTATCCCGTCCGCTACGTCCGCGAGGGGCAACTGGACAGCGAGTACCCGATCATCGTGGCGGGACGCAACTTCGGCTGCGGCAGTTCCCGGGAACACGCCCCCATCGCCCTCGGCTCGGCCGGTTGCCGGGCGGTGCTCGCCGAGAGCTTCGCCCGCATCTTCTTCCGCAACTGCATCGCCACCGGCGAACTCTACCCCTGCGAACTGACCGAGCGGCTTTGTGAGCAACTCAAGACCGGCGACCGGGTGAGCGTGGATCTCGAGGCCGGCACGGTCACCATCGAAGCCACCGGCCGGGTGGTCCGGCTCAAACCCCTGGGCGACGTCAAGCCGGTCATCGACGCCGGCGGCCTGTTCAACTACGCCCGCCAGACGGGCATGATCCCCGGCAAAGCCTCCGCCTGAGCCGGAGGGCCGCCCCCGGCATGCTCGACATCCAGCCGGTCACCTCGTTCGACCTGCCCGACCTCGCGCCCTACCGCACCATGCGGCGGCACGCGGAACACCGCCGCCAGCGGATCTTCGTGGCCGAGGGGGTCAAGGTCGTGCAGCGGCTGCTGGAGAGCGATCTCGAGGTCGTCTCGGTCCTGCTGCCGGAGGAATGGCTCGAGCGCTTCCGCCGCTTGCTCGAAAGCCGCCCCGAGCCGCGCATCCCGGTTTACGTTGCGCCCAAGAAACTGGTCGAACAGCTCACCGGCTTTTCGATGTTCCAAGGCGTGCTGGCCGTGGGCCGGGTGCCGCCGGAGCCGCCCTTGGACCAATTCCTCACCCGGCCGGCCCCGCGGTTGTTCGTCGCGTTGGACGGGCTGACCAACTCGGAGAACGTCGGGGCGGTGGTGCGTTGCTGCGGCGCGTTCCGGGCCCAGGGCCTGCTGGTCGGCGAAACTTCCAGCAGCCCCTACCTCCGGCGGGCGGTGCGCAGCGGCATGGGCGTCGTGTTCCGGCTGCCGGTGATCGAGACCCCCTCCCTGGTCCAAGCTTTGCGCTTCGCCCGCTCGCAGGGCATCCGGATCATCGCCGCCCATCCGCGCCCCGAAGCCCGCCGGCTTTCGGAGGTGGACCTGACGGGCGACTGCTGCCTGGTTTTCGGCAGCGAGGGCTACGGCTTGGAGGAGCCCATCCTCTCGGCCTGCGACGAATGGGCGGCCGTGCCGATGCCTCCGGAGGTCGATTCCCTCAATGTCAGCCATGCAGCGGCGGTGTTTCTGTACGAAGCCGCCCGCCAGCGGGGTCTGGCTTGAGGCTGCCGCCGGCCCGGACCCGCCGTTTCCCGGCGCCTGCAAAAGGCGCTTTTCCATCGACGCCCCGGCCGGGCATGCCTAAGGTGCCCCTTCGAACAGGACCAAGGAACCATGCAAGCATCACAGGCAGTGCCGTTGTTTCGCTATTGGGGCCCCGATGCCATCGCCTACGGGCCGGTGGAACTGCCCGAGTTTGTCTCGTGGATCAAACACGGCCGGGTGACCGCGGACACGTGGGTGTTCCTCGATCACCAAGGCGAATGGCGGCGGGCCCGGGAGATCGAGGAATTGAAGATGTTCTTCCGTGACCGGACCGACGGCGAATCCGGCCCCACGCCGCCCGGCATCCACCCCGAGAATCTGCGCCGGATCAAGTACTTCTCCGAGATGGAGCCGGAGCAGTTGACCTCGTTGCTCCATTACCTCGAGCTGGTCTCCCTGCCCAAGTTCGCCGTCCTGTTCAAGGAGGGCGACCCCGCCGACGCCCTCTACAGCATTCTCGATGGCGAGATGCGCGTCCGGAAAATCATCGACGGCCGGGAAACGACGCTCTTCACGCTCGGCCCGGGGGAATCCTTCGGCGAAACCGCCCTGTTGTCGGAGAAGCCGCGGGTGGCGGACGTCGTGGCCAACGAGGACACCAGCTTGTTGAAGCTGCCGGCGGAGGTCTTCCGCCGACTGACCCGCGAAGCGCCGGCCTTGGCGACGCCGTTCTTGATCGCCATCAGCCGGACCATCACCGCCCGGGCGCTGGACTTGGGACGCCGCTTCGAGGAGGCCGTCCGGCTCGGTACCGGCGCCGGCGTGGTCTGAGGCCGCCAACGGCCCGGTCTCCCGGTCTTCGGGCTTTTCGGCCGGCGGGCTTCCGGTTAAGAACCGCCGCATGCAGGGCGCATCCCCAGGGCCCATCACGGCCTCGACCCGCTACTGTGCGGTTTACGGACATCCCATCCGGCATTCCGCCTCGCCGGCCATGCAGAACGCCGGCATCGCCGCGCTGGGCTTGAACTGGCGCTACCTGGCCTTCGACGTCCGGCCCGAGGAACTCCGCCCCGCCATCGAAGGCGCCCGCGCCATGCGCTTCATCGGCCTGAACCTCACCGTCCCCCACAAACTCCTCGCCTGCGAGCTGGTCGATGAGCTGGACGAGTCCGCCCGCACTTGGGGCGCCGTCAACACCATCCGCTTCGAAGCCCGCGACGATTCCGGCCAATGGCGCCCCTTGGCCGAATTCGAGGAACTCCCCGAAACCGACCGCATCCTGGCCCGCGGCTTCAACACCGACGCCGACGCCATCGTCCGCGCGCTGCGGGAAGACCTCGGCTTGGATGTCCGCGGCCGCCGGGTCGTCCTGCTGGGCGCCGGGGGAGCCGGACGGACGGCGGCGCTGCGCCTGGCGGCCGAGGGCGTCGCCGACCTTTGGCTGGTCAACCGCACCGCCGCCAAAGCCGAAGCCCTCGCCGCCGAGATCCGCCAACGCCATCCGGACACCCAGGTCCGCCTCGGCTATCCCGGGCAAGGCTCCGTGGACCTGCTGTTGAACGCCACCTCCCTCGGCCTCCGACCCGACGACCCTCTGCCCGTGGACCTGAACCGGTTCCCGCTCCCGTCGGCCACCGCCGTTTACGACATGATCTACCAACCGGCCGAAACCCCGCTGCTCGCCGCCGCCAAGGCCGCCGGCTGCCGCACGGCCAACGGCTTGGGCATGCTCCTCTACCAGGGCGTCCGCGCCTTGGAACTCTGGACCGGCCGTCCGGGTCCGGTCGAAACCATGCGCGCGGCCCTCGAAGCCCACATCTACGGCCAACGCCCGCCCGCCTCCGCCTGAGCCCCACCCCGCCGCATGAACTACAGCGAACGCCTCGCCGCCCTGCCCTTCCACTTCTGGTCGGTGGTGTTCTTCGCCCTTGGCGCCACGGTGGGCAGTTTTCTCAACGTCTGCATCCACCGCCTGCCCCGCGGCGAAAGCATCGTCTCGCCGCCCTCCCACTGTCCGCACTGCGGCGGACGCATTCCCTGGCGGCACAACCTGCCCATCCTGAGCTGGCTTTGGTTGCGCGGGCGCTGCGCCATGTGCGGCGGCCCCATCGCCGTCCGCTATGTGCTGGTCGAGTTCCTCACCGGCGCCCTCTTCCTGGGCTGCTGGATCGTTTTCGGCCGCGAATCCCCGGCCCTGGCCCTGGTGTATGCCGCCTTCCTGGCCGCCTTGGTCGCGGCCACCTTCATCGACGTCGAGCACTACATCATCCCGGACGAAATCACCCTCGGCGGCACGGTGGCCGGATTCTTCTGCTCGTTCTTCGTGCCCGCCCTGCACGGCAGCAACGGGCCGGTCGGCGGCGCCCAAGGGGCGTTGATCGGCGCGGCGTTGGGCGGCGGCGTCATGTACGCCATCCTGCGGCTGGGCAAATGGCTCTTCGGCAGGGAACGCCTGCGGCTCGAACCCGGCAGCGTCGTGTTCTTCGGCGAGGAGGGCATCGAACTGCCGGACCGGTTCGTTCCGTACGAGGAGGTGTTCTACCGGCCCGGCGACGAGATCCGGCTGGAGGCCGAACGGGTCGAGCTGGCCGACCGATGCTACGCCCGCTGCACCGTCCGGCTCAGCCGCGACCGACTCCTCATCGGGCCCGACACCCTCGACCCCGAACAGGTGCCGTTCATGGAAGTGGTGACCGACCGGTTGCAACTGCCCCGCGAGGCCATGGGACTGGGCGACGTGAAGTTCATGATGGCCATCGGCGCCTTCCTCGGTTGGCGCGGCGTGCTGTTCACGCTCATGACCAGCGCCATGATCGGGGCCGCCTTCGGTGTCGCCGCCATCCTCGCCCGCCGCCGCGAATGGTCCAGCCGGATCCCGTACGGACCCTACCTCGCGTTGGCCGCGACCGTTTGGATCTTCGCGGGTGACGCCATCGTCCGGTTCTGGCTCGGCAGATAAGAGGTCCTCCCCCCGCCGCGTCCCGCGCCTCGCCGGTGGAGCCCGCGAGGGCCCGGCTTCGTTCCTCGACAAGCCGCCTCACCCCGCCGTAAGCTTCCGCCATGTCCAACCGCCCGACGCCGCCCCTGCCGGCCGGTTTGCTCGACCGCTTCCGCTCCATCGTGGGCGCCGATGGGGTCATCGCCGCGGCCGAGGATCTGGTGGTCTATGAGTGCGACGCCTGCACGCTGGAAAAGTTCCCGCCGCGGTTGGTCGTGCTGCCCCGCAACACGCAGGAGGTCGTCGAGGTCGTCCGGCTCTGTGCCGAACACCGGCTGCCCCTCGTGCCGCGCGGCGCCGGCACCAGCCTCAGCGGCGCCAGCATCGCGCTCGACCAGGCGGTGGTCGTCGCCCTCACCCGCATGAACCGCGTGCTCGAAGTGGACGCCCGCAACCGCCGCGCGCTGGTCGAGGCCGGCTGCGTCAACACGTGGATCAGTCGCGCCGCCGCCGCCCACGGCCTGTTCTACGCGCCCGATCCCTCCAGCCAATCGGCCTGCACCATCGGCGGGAATGTGGCCACCAACTCCGGCGGGCCGCACACGCTCAAGCTCGGCGTCACCACCAACCACGTCCTCGGCTTCGAAATGGTCCTGCCCGATGGCGAGGTCGTCTGGCTGGGCACCCCCCCGGATGGCGGCGAGGACACGGCCGGTCCGGACCTGCGCGGCGCGGCGATCGGGTGCGAGGGGATGTTCGGCGTCATCACGCGCGTGTTGGTCCGGCTCACCCGCCAACAGCCGGCCGTCAAGACGCTGTTGGGCATCTTCCCGACCGTGGACGACGCCAGCCGGACGGTCAGCGACATCATCGCCGCCGG
>RFJD01000551.1 GCA_003695015.1 Verrucomicrobiota bacterium
ACCAGCCGGTAGAATCGCGGCCGTCCCTCCGGACGCATCGAGGTCCAGAATTGGACTTCGCCCGACTCGCTCCGCGGGCCGATGTGGGTCAGCAGCTTCCACTCGAGGTGGGCGAGGTCGTCGGTGTATTCGACCCGGTAGAGCCGGCCGGCCGCCGCGTGGAAGGAGAGGTAAACGCGGTTGCCTTGGACCCAGAGCCGCCGGAAAAGCAGGTTCGGCTGGCGTGGATCGGCCCCGCGGAGGAACTCCTCAAGGTTGGTCAGGCCGTCGTTGTCCGGATCGCCCGCCGCGCCATCCGGCCCTTCCGCCGAAGCGAGATTCAGGCCGTGGCGCCATTCCCATTCGTCCGGCAGACCGTCGCCATCCAGGTCGCCGGCTCCGGCGTCCGCCGGCGCCAGCGGCGAAGGGGTGGCGGGCATCCAGTGGACCGGGTCGTTGCCGTAGCCGTCCAAGTCGCGGCGTTGCAGGGACAACCCGCTGCCGTCGGCGGCCGAGGGCCAGGGCGCCATCGGCCGGTAATCCACGCGGTCCACCAGCCAGTACGGCGTCCGCCACCGGCCGTCGTCGCCGAGCACACGGGAGCCGGGCCGTTCGAGGCGAAGTTCCTCCCCCTCGTCGGCCAGGCGGCCGCGCCATGGCCCCACGATCCGGTCGAGGTCCTCCGCGGCCAGTCCGTACACCGCCCGAAAACGGTCCAAGGCCGCGGCATCCGGGAACTCCGGTGTCACCAACAGCCAGCCGCGCGGCGGCAGGGTGATGGGGCCGAACTCGAACTCGACGGCCCCTTCGAGCCGCCAACCGTTGGTCCGGCCGGCTTCGACAGCGTATAGCGGCACGGGGTTGTCGGTGAGGTTGTGCAGTTCGATGAACTCGAGCCAGGGCGCCTCGCCCTTCTCCGGGGTCCCCGCCGGGTGGTACATGATCTCGCTGATCACCACCGGGCCCACCTTCGGCGTGCTGTTGGGAGCGCCCCGGCCCAGGCGGAACTCGGCGACGTCGGCCGGTTGGTCGCGTCCAAACGTGCGCGCCGCCAGCGGGCCGAAAGCGGGACCGAGACTGGTCGGGAACCGTCCCCATGACTCGCCCGGCGCCATCGGCTCCCACGCCGCCACCGCCCGATAGCCCGTCAGGGTGCCGTCGGCGCCGACTTCGCTGAGAAACACGCGCCCGGCCCTGGCGCCGTCGAGCGCAAAGGGCTCGGCCGCGACGCCGGGGTTGTTGAACTGCCCTTCGTAGAGCACGAGGAACGCGCCCGGATCGAGAACGGTCCCCTCGGGCACCGCGTACTTGAACAACCGCTCCGGATCGTCGCTCAGCCACCAGCCGCCCAAGTCCACCGGCGTCGAGCCGGTGTTGAGCACCTCGATGGCGTCTTCGAGCGGCGGGACGGTTTGGGCGAGGACCTCGTTGATGACGATGGCCGGATGGGGCAGGTGGTTGGCCGTCCCGGGCGAGGGCGTTTCCGGGAAATCGACCACCGTGTCGGCGCCATCGGGGAAACGGCCCTGCGAACCGGCGGCGGGCGCTTCGAGCAAGACCTGTTGGTCGATGACGATGCCGGAGACGGTGTAGAGGCGGAGGATTTCTCCGAGCGCATCGAGGCGGAAGGGCAGATGATCGAACCCATCCTCCGGCCGGCCATCGGCCCACAGGCGCAGGTGGCTGCGCGGCGCGATGTAGCTCAACGGCGGGAAGACGTACTTCTGCATGCCCGCCAGGGAAGGATCGTCCGTGAGGCTGAGCCGGGCCAGGGCAATGGGACGATCGGCCGGATTGTACAGCTCGAGCCAGTCGGCGCCGGCCCCGGCCGCCTGCCATTCGTTGATCCGGAGCAGGGTGTAAGCCGCGGTGGGATCGCTCGAGGCATTGGCCGCGCCGGGGGTGGGTTCGACCAACAACGCCCACAGGCTGGGCGCCCGGCCGATCGGGCGGTCGGCGATCTGCGGGCCGAATTCGACCGAATCGACCACCTGCCCTTCGGGGCTGAGCAGATAGACCGCATCGCCGTCGCCGTCCAAACCGCGGCCGAGCTGCAACGGTTCGCTCCACACGGTCGAGGCTGGCTGGTCGGGATCGGCCACCACCAGCAGAAAACCGCCTGGCTCGATCACGCTGCCATCGGGGAAGGTCCATTGGCCGGGATCCGGCCGCCCGACCGCCAGCGTGAACCCGGCCAGGTCCCAAGCTTGGTCGGAGGGGTTGTGGAGTTCGATCCAATCGACCGGCCGGGTCGGACCGCCGGGAACCGGTTGGCGGCTGCGGGCCAGGATCTCGTTCAGAACCGGCCCCTGCCACTCGATGACATAGTTGGGCCGGCCCGGACTGACCGAGCCCCGGAACATCGCGAAATCATCCTCGCCGTCCGGCAGCCGGCCATAAGAAACGCCTTCGTAGCTCCGGACGTAAACCACCCGGTCGAACTCCTGGCCCAACGCGTCCAACAGCCGCACGTGCCCTTGGCTGGCGGGCAACCTCAGGTCCAGGTGCTGCGGACCCGGCTTCTCGTCCGCTCGCAGGACCACAAACCCGTGCGGCGGCACGAACGACGGCAGCCCGACGGCCGCCAGCCGGCTTTCGGTGCCCACCCACAAACCCTGCAAGGCCACCGGGTGTTGGGCGTCGCGGTTGTACAACTCGACCCAGTCGTCCTCACCCGGCACGGGATCGGGCATCAGTTCGTTGACGGCCAGCGAGGTCACCGGCGCCAGCTCGACCGGTTCGTTCAACGCGTCCGGCGTGGGATCGCACAAGGTCCATCGGCCCTCCGCGCCCACGCGGCCCAAGCCGAGGTCGGCCGGCAACAACCCGAAGCTGACGGCGTCCACGCGCCGCCCATCCGCATCGGCCAGTTCCAGAAACTCCCCCTCCCGATTCAGGCCGAAGCCGGTCGCCAGCCGGCCGTCCGCCGCCCCGGCCGCCGCCAGGATGGTGAGATACTCGCCGGGCCCGAGCACCGTGGCCGGAAACACAAACCGATGATCCGCCGCGCCGTCCGTCAGGCTCCAACCGGTCAGGTCCACCGGTGCGTCGCCCGCGTTGAACAGCTCGATCCAATCCGGATACCCCCCGCCGATCTCCCAAGCCGATTGGTTGTCGGCCATGATTTCGTTGAGCCGGACGGGCGGCACGGCGGGGACCGGGTTGGGCTCGCCCGGCGAACCGCCCGGCTGCACGCTGGCCCGCCAGTTGGCCGGATCGTCCGGATCACCCAACGGATCGACCACCTCCAGCGAATGCCCGCCGCCGTCGGCCAGCGCCGGCCAGCCGCCCTCGTCGTCGTAATCCACCGACTCGATCAGCGAGCCGTCCGCGGCGATCAGCTCGATTCGTTCGCCGCCGTTGGCCAGCGAACCGCCGAACCAGCCCGCCGGCGTCACGCCCGGATACCGCGCCGCAAACGCCGCCGGATCGTCGTCCGCCGCCAGCACCAGCCGGCCATGCCCCGGCAACGTCATCCCCCGCACGAAGTGAAACTCCACGCCATCCAGACTCACGTCGGTGAGGTCCACCTCGACCGCGCTGGTGTTGACGATCTCGATGAACTCGAACGCCTCGCCGCCCGGCGGGTTGTACATGATCTCGGCGATGCGCAGCGGCGA
>RFJD01000552.1 GCA_003695015.1 Verrucomicrobiota bacterium
CGCCATTCGATCTGGCGCAGCGGGAGGTCGATGCGGGGGCCGTGGAGCCGGAGATCGAGGCGGCGCGGGGAGACGTCGCCCGCCCGGGTGGTGTAGTAGAAATCGACGGTGGTGGTTTCGCCGAGGGCGGCGGTTTGCTGGAGCGGGATGAGGATGTCGTCGCCCTCGCGCCAGAGCCAGACGCCGCCTTCGTTGACGAAGGCGAACCAGAATTCGGCGTTGTCGGGGAGCCGGAGCCGGAGGAGGCGTTTGTCGCCGGGGACCAGTTCGACGCGGCCGCGGGTGAGGATGACGCCGGCGTCGGAGATGACGCTGGTGAGCTGGAACTGCCGGACGCGCGCGGGCAGGACGGGGGTGGCTTGGTGGCGGCGGATGCCGAGAACGAGGCGATAGTCCGGCTGAACGAGCCGGAAGACGTGGCTGACGGAGGCGGAGGCGAGATTCTCGCGCAACGCCGCGGGGACCGATTCCCATTCCGCGGGCCGGAGGGCGTCGGGGACTTCCTGGAGGGTGAGTTGGACGCGGCCGGTGGCCTGGAGGGCGAGGAAGCCGCGTTGGACGTTGACCCCCTCGGCCACGACGCCGGTGATCGCGAGGGTGTCGGCCTCATCGGACAACGGCAGGGTGTAGGCGACTTCGAGGCGTTGGCCGCCGAGGACGCGGCGGTGCAGCTTGACCTCCCAGAGCCGGGTCTGGTTGGTGGCGTTTTCGTCCAAGGGCAGGAAATCGGCCAGTTGCGGCCCGGTGAACCGGACATTGTCGGCCTGCGCGGGCAACCGGAGGCGGAAGGTGCGGACGCCGGCGTTCTCGATCTGGTAATCGAGGTTGGCGGTGACGCGGGCCTGGCCTTCTTGGATGGAGACCTGCTGGAAGCCGGTCACTTGGATCCAAGCCGCGAGCTGCTCGATGTCGAGACTCAGTTGCCAATCGGCGTTGAGCAGGCGGAATGCCAGGGCGGTGCGGGCGCGGACGCCGGCCTGGGCGGGATCCAACGGGGTGACGCTGCGGCGTTCGGCCGCGTCGAGGCGCATGCCCTGTTCGGGAACGATGACCAGCCGGCCTTGTTGTTTGGAGGCTTCGCGAAGGAGCAGGCGGGGGACGGTCCAGCCGTTGGTGGCGCCGAGACCGGGCCCCACGAGGGAGAGGTCGAAGCGTTGCCGGCCGAGGGTGCGGCCCTTGAGGTGCAGGGTGATGATCCGGCCTTCCGGGGATCTGAGTTCGGTCCAATGACTCAGGGCCGGTCCGCTGAGGGACTCGATGTCCAAGCCGGCGGGCAGGAGGAAGCTGAGCTTGAACAGACCGGCCCGGGTGATGGTCACGTCCAACCCGGCCGCCAGCAGAATGCGATCCGCGCCGAGGGAAAGGGACTGGTCGGAGACGACGCGGACATCCGGCTGGACGGGCGCGGCCTGCAAGGTGAGCCGGCCGGCGGGATCGGCGTAGCGAAAAGCGCGGCGCAGGGTCAGGCCCGGGATGCGATCCTGCAGGGTGGCGACGACCGTGGCGGGGAAGTCCTCGAGGTTGATCGCGGTCAGGCCGGCGGTTTCGGCTTTTTCGAGCTGGACCTCGGGCGAGGTGGCGACGCCGGCCAGGCCGAGCTGATTGGCGGCGTCTTGGACGGCGATCAGGCCGACTTCGCGGCTGAAGGGCAGGGGGCCGACGGCGACCTGGGAGCCGATGGTCAAACTGAACGGCTGGGCGCGGGCGGCGGCCAGGTTGACGCGGAGCAGGTGTTGGTCCGGATCGAACCGCCAGAACTCGACGCCCTCGCCGAGCACGTCGGTGATGGTCATGCCTTCCGGCACGCGGAAAGCCAGTTCGGTCAACTCGCCCTGGGCGGGGCGGATTTCCACCACGTGGGATCCTTCGATGAGACCGGCCGTGGGGACGAACAGTTGGAAGCATTCCGCGTAAAAGACGGTTTTCTCGCGGCGGGTGTCCCGGGTGGGCGGCTGCCAGGCGATCCACGGTTTGGACGCGGCATCCAAGACGAGGAGCGCGCGGGTTACTTCGGCGCCGGCCTCGGCGGGGCGGGGCACGATGCTGACGGCGTCGGGCGAGACGATTTCGCGTTCCGGGCCGGGCACTTCGAGTTCGAGCTGGTTGATCAAGCCCGGTTCGACCGGCACGTGGAAACCGCGGACACCGTCGAGGCGTTCCTCGATCGGGGTCCGGTAGGTGAAGACGATCCGGTAGTCGCCGCCCTTTTCCGCGTGAGCGATCACCGCGCCGGTGATGGTCGGGTGGGGGGCGACGCGAAGGCCGTCGGGCACTTCGATGTCCTCGAGCACAGCGGGGGGCTGCACGAGCAGCAGGTTGTCCCCGGCCGAGGGCCGCCAGACGAGGCGGGCCTGCACGACGGCGGTGTCCTTTTCCGCGCGGGCTTCGTGGAAGACCGATTCCGCCGGGGCGTGAAGGAGGGGCGGCGGCAGGGTGACGGAACCGGTCCGCTGGACCGCCGGCCGGGAGACGACTTGTTGCTGCGGCTGAGCGGCGGCTTGGGGGATGCCCCAAGCGCCGGCCAACCCGAGCACAAGCAGGGCGGCCGCTCCGGCGGCGGCGGGGCCGGTCGGGGTGGCGTCGTCCGGCGCGGGAC
>RFJD01000553.1 GCA_003695015.1 Verrucomicrobiota bacterium
TGCCGCAGGCCAAGATCTACCGGCACAGTTGCGCCTTGGGACCCGTGTTGTTGGCGGGCGTGCCGGAGGAGGAAGTCCGGGGTTGGACCATGCGGATGGAAATCCGGCGCGCCGGCCGGACCGTGTTCGAAGGCCAAACTTCATTGGCGCGGCTGAAGCGGCGGTTCGACGAGCTGGCCGGGTTCCTCACCCGCTGTCAGGAACTGCCCGACGGGGTCGTCTTGCTCACCGGCACCGGCATCGTGCCGCCGGACGATTTCTGCTCCGAGGAAGGCGACGAGGTGCGGATCGAGTGCGGCCCGCTGGGCGTGTTGGCCAATCCGGTGGTCCGGGTGTGAACCCGGCCATCGACCACCCGGCCAGCCGCGCAACCGGTTTCGCCCTGGCGGCCGTCGAGTTGACCGCCTTCAGCCGCTGCGACGCCGCTGCGCAAGGACCGCCATCACGACGATCAAGCCGGTGAGCATCAGGCGGCTGGCTTCGGGGACGGCGTTGATGCTGAGCACCTTCTCGAGGTAGCCGATCGTCAGCACGCCCAGCAGCGTCAACCCCATGCCGCCGCGCCCGCCCATGAGATTCGTGCCGCCGATCACCACCATGGCGATGGCGGTCAACTCGTAGCCGGCGCCCGCCTCCGGATCGCCCTGTTGCTCCTGGGCGGCCTGGCAGATTCCGGCCACCGCCGCCAGCAACCCGCTGGCCACGTAGGCCATCACCTTGGCCCGCGCCACTGGCACGCCCGACAAACGGGCGGCTTCCTCGTTCCCGCCGATCGCATAAAGCTGCCGCCCCCAGCGATGCCGCGCCAACACCACCCACGCCAGGGCCACGCACCCCAAGAGGATCAGGCTCACCACCGACACGTTGCCGCCCAGGATCCGGCTGTCGATCCACCGGAACACCTCCGGCACCGGCACATACTGGTAACTCCCGTCCGCCTGCTGAACCGCGGTGGAAACCTTCATCCCGCCCGACACCGTCTTGGCCAGCCCCCGGGCCATCACCATCATGGCCAGCGTGGCGATGAACGGCTGGATGCGGAACCCGGCCACCAACCCGCCGCTGACCGCGCCGCAGGCGGCGCCAATGACCAGCACCGCCGGCACCGCCGCCCACGGACTCCATCCCCAATGGATGCTGAACCGGGCGAAACAAACCGCCGCCAGCGCCAGGATGCTGCCCACCGCCAGGTCGATGCCGCCGCTGATGATCACCAGCGTCATCCCGCACGCCAGCAACCCGTAAACCGACGCCTGCCGGAGGGCGTCCCGATGCGTGCCGATCTTGAAAAACGCGCCGTCGGCGTGGAACACGCACCCCAGCGCCAGCACCAGCAGAAACGCCACCAACGCCCGGCTGGCCGGTTGGGCCCACCAACGGCGCCAGAAACCCACCGTGCCCGTTCGATTCTCTGAGGAGGCGGTCATGACTCGCTTTCTTTGGTCGAATGTCCCATCGCGGCGGCGATCACCCGTTCGGGCGTGGCTTCGGCGCGATCGAACCACGCCGTCGCCCGCCCCCGGTGCAGCACCAGGATCCGGTCGCTCAGGGCCAGCAGTTCCGGCAGTTCCGAGGTGATGAGCAGGATGGTGATGCCCTCGGCCGTGAGCTGGTCGAGCAGTTCGTAAATGTCACGTTTGGCGCCGACGTCCACCCCGCGGGTCGGTTCGTCCAGGAACAGCAGCCGGGGCCGGATTTGCAGCCACTTGGCCAGCGCCACCTTTTGTTGGTTGCCGCCGGAAAGAAACCGCACTTCCTGCTCGAGGCTCGCGGCCCGGAGGCGAAGCCGTTCCGCGTGGACGGCCGCCACACGGGCCTCGACCGCCGGTCGCCGCCACCCCCACGGACTCAGCCGCCGCAGGTCCGCCAGCGTGATGTTGGCGGCGCAGGAAAGCGAAAGCACCAGGCCGGTGGCCTTCCGGTCGTTGGTCAGCCAACCCACCCCTTCGGTGATGGCTTCCGCCGGCGAACGGGCGAGGAGGGGACGGCCGTCGAGCCGGACCCGACCCACCCGGAGCCGCCGCGGGATGGCGCCGAACAAGCCCGCCATCAGCTCGCTGGCGCCGGAACCTTGCAGCCCGGCAATGCCCACGATCTCCCCCCGGCGCGCCGTCAGATCGAGCGGAGCCACCCGCCACTGGCCGGCACGCTCGGGATGCCTCACGCCAAAGCCTTCGAGCCGCAGCCGTTCGTCCCCCGCCCGAACGGTCCGGGGCGGGAACTGTTCGCCCAGCTCGCGGCCCACCATCCAGCGGATCAGGGTTTCGCGGCTGACTTCCGCGGCCGGACCTTCCCCGGCCAGTTCACCGTCACGCAGCACGGCAATGCGGTCGCCGATCTGGTCGATCTCCTCGAGTTTGTGCGTGATGTAAACGATCGCCCGCCCTTCGTTCTTGAGGCGGCGAACCAAGGCGAACAAACGCCGGACCTCCGGCTCGTTGAGCGCGCTGGTCGGTTCGTCCATGACGAGAATGCGCGCCTCCAGCGCCAGCGCTTTGGCGATTTCCACCAGTTGTTGCTGGGCGATGGGCAATTCCTCCACCCGCTGGCGGAGATCGATCTCCAATCCCAGCCCCGCCATCAGTTCCCGGGCGCGTTGTTCCTGGGTCCGGGTCTGAACCCAGCCCGCCTTGGCCGGCGGATGCCCGAGAAAAAGGTTGTCCACCACCGTCATGGACGGGACCAGCGAGAGCTCCTGATGAATGACGCGAACGCCCAGCGCGGCGGCTTCCAACGGCGTGCGCGGACGCACCTCCCGTCCGCCGATCTCGATGCGGCCGTCGTAGTCCGGATAAACGCCCCCCAGGATCTTGATCAGCGTCGATTTTCCGGCGCCATTCTCGCCCGCCAGGATCAACACCTCGCCCGCCCGGAGGTCCAGGTCCACCCCGTGCAGCACTTCCACGGGACCGAACCGATGCCGGATCCCGCGCAAACGCGCGATCACCCGGCCGTCCTTGTTCACCATGAAGCCTTGCGGGGCCATTGATCGGGCAGCCATCGTTTCCCTCGGCCGTCCGGGTGACAAGTCGCGAGTCTGAGGGACGGGGCGGCAGCCACAGCGGTTTCCTCCGGGGACGCCATGGGCTGATGGAGGAGACGGGGTTCAATGGGTCCCGGCCCCGAAACTGCTTCTCTGCCCTCTCAAGCCGGGATCAAAACGATGAAAACGTCATATCGAGGCGCCAACATGCCTCGCAGCATCACCCGGCCATGACGGGTTCTGTGCGGCAGCCATCTTGGCCGCCCCGACCGCACGTGTGGTGCAGGCATCTTGCCTGCCCCGACCTTCCTTGTGGGCCGGCCGTCCCGGCTGCCCCGACTGGCCTGATCCGCGCCCGCCACCGATTCCAGACCGGTTTTGGGAGCTTGAAACGGTCACCGTCGCCACTCGATCGTCGTGGCGTGCGGCGAATACCACGCCCGGGCCGTGATCCGGCCGTGATCGTGCCGGCCAAGGATGCGCACGATCTTCCGCTCGCCCGGCATCAGGTCGAAATAGTTGTCCTCGAAGAACCAGCCGAACGGATCGCCGTCGGCGTCGCCCGTCAAATGCACCGCGCGGGCGAACTTGTCCGAGGTGATCTCCAATGCGCCGTCCTCACGCACGCGCACGTCGAGTTTCGCCGCCGGGAAACGCATCCGGCGTTCGATGTCGGCCCACGCGGTCGTCCGCGCCAACACGGCGCCGTCCGGTCCGGTGAACGTCGCCCCCAGCACGTGTTCGAGCCGGAAGCTGCCGATGCCCTCCCGGTCCAGCCGCATGACGACTTGGGATTGACCGGGCGGCACGCTTACCGCGCGCGTCGCTTCCTTGCGCACCTGGTTGCGGTCCAGATGCAGCAGTTGCACGCGCACCGTGCCGGTGACGGTTTCGCGGGTGTCGTTGACCGCCCACAGGTGGATATACGGACCGATCTCGAACGACAGCATCACCGGCGCAAACACGCGTCGCAGGGTGTAGTAGGTGACGGTCGGTTCGAGGAAGTAATCCACCTTGCCGCTGTAAATCTGCGGCCAGGAGTCGTTGAACTTCCAGACCA
>RFJD01000554.1 GCA_003695015.1 Verrucomicrobiota bacterium
ACCAGCCCTTCTTCCTCTACCTGGCCCTGACCATCCCCCACGCCAACAACGAAGCCCGCAACATGCGCGGCAACGGCGCCGAGGTCCCCGACTTCGGCATCTACAAGGACCAACCCTGGCCCGACCCCGACAAGGGCCAGGCCGCCATGATCACCCGCATGGATCGCGACGTCGGCCGGCTCCTGGACCTCCTCCGCGACCTCCACCTCGCCGAGAACACCCTGGTCCTCTTCACCTCCGACAACGGCCCCCACAACGAGGCCGGTCACGACCTCAACCGCTTTCATCCCTCCGGCCCGCTCCGCGGCATCAAGCGCGCCCTCTACGAAGGCGGCATCCGCGTCCCCACCATCGCTTGGTGGCCCGGCACCATCGCCCCCGGCCGCACCACCGACCACATCGGCTATTTCGGCGACTTCTTCGCCACCGCGGGCGATCTGCTCCACCTGCCGGTCCCGCCGGACCGCGACTCGATCAGCTTCCTGCCCACCCTGCTCGGTCAGCCCAAACAGCAACGCGAACACCGGTACCTCTACTGGGAGTTCTACGAACAGGGGAGCCGACAGGCCGTTCGCTTCGGTCGCTGGAAAGCCATCCGCCAACCGATGCTCGACGGCCGTGTCGAGCTCTACGACCTCTCCTCGGACCTTGGGGAACAACACGACATCGCAGCCGACAACCCGGCCGTCGTCCAGCGGGCCATCGACCTCATGAATGCGGCCCACGTGCCGGATCCCGATTGGCGGGTCCGACGACGCTGAACCGACCCTGCTTCGTTCAGTCAAAACCAGCCTCCAAGGCCGCCGGCGCCGATCGGGCGGCTGCGGTCCGTTTTTCCGAACCGCACCCTCCCGGACTCGAAGCCGGCGCTCGTTTGGCCGCGTAAGGCGGCACCGCCGACGACACCACCCAAGCGCCACGATGACACACAGGGAGAGCCTGCCTCTATGTGTCGATATGACGCATTTCAAGCCGCCTCCAGAGACACACCCAAAGTGTCATCATGGCACATTTTGAACCCTACGTTCCATGGCCTCTGTTTCGTTTGTCTTTCAACGCCAACACGTTGTGTCAAATGAGCCGGATCGCTTGTGGTTGGCACGGCTCCGGCTTGAACAGGAGCCAGAAACGGAAATGAACCGGAGGCAAGCCATGAATCTGATGCAAGTCAACCGACCCGAAACGTGGGTGAGCTCCCCGTGGGAAACGCTCAACGAGTTGCACGAGGAACTCAATCGCCTGCTCCAGACTCCGTGGAGCCCGTTGGCCCGCGGAGGCGAAGTGTTCCGGACTTGGGCGCCGGCGTTGGACATGTTCGAGGATGACGCCAACCTGGTCGTCCAACTCGAACTGCCCGGCGTGAGCAAGGACGACGTTCAAGTCTCGATCCACGAGGGTGTCCTGACCATCGCCGGTGAGCGGCGGCCGTCGAAAGACACCGATCAGGGCGAGACCCTCCGGCAGGAACGCTTCTACGGTCGCTTCCAGCGGTCGATCAGCCTGCCGAAGCCGGTGAACGTCGAGGCCGTCCGGGCCAGCCTCAAGGACGGCATCCTCACCGTGATGCTGCCCAAGGCCGAGGAAGCCCGGCCGCGGCAGATCCAGGTCAGCGCCGAATGAACATCCCGCCATCCGGCGATGAGCGTGTGATCCCGAACGAAAGGAGGTTTGCCATGAAACAAGCCGTGACCCGCAAAGCCAAGAGCGCCGAACAACCGGCCCGACCCGAAACCAGCCGTCGGGCTTGGGCGACCCCGCCCGTGGACATCCGCGACGCCGGCGAGGCCATCGTGCTGGTGGCCGACATGCCGGGCGTCGGCAAGGAAGGCGTCAAGGTGACTTTGGACGGCACCCAACTGACCATCGAGGGTGAGCGCACGGTCCCGATGCCCGAGGGCCAACCGCTCCATCAGGAATCCTCGCGGCTGGCGTATCGCCGCGTTTTCGAGATCGCACCGGACATCGACGCCGGCCGCATCAGCGCCCGCGTGGCCGACGGGGTTCTCACGGTCACCCTGCCCAAGGCCGAGGCCGTCAAGCCGCGGCGGATCGAAGTGACCGATTGATTGCTTGCCTTCAGTGCCAATCGCCCGCACAGGGCGCCGCCCGCCTCCACCCGGAGGCGGGTTTCGTTTGGGCCCCGTACTCCACCGCCCGAGCGTGCGCTCCGGCGCAACCGATCGCCGCCGGCTCGATTCCCGCCCCACCGGCGGGCCAACAGCCGGCCGGACCCGCCCGGACCGGAACCGCCGCCCTCGACTGCACCGGGATTGGTTCGTAACCTTCCGGCCGATGTTCAGCCAACGGCGACGCCATGTCTCTCTCGCGTCCTCGTGTCCGCAGGGGGCGGTGAAGGCCGCTTCCCGGTCAACCGCGAGAACCATCAGAACCGTTCCGCACCCGCGGTTCACAACAAGGTCCACGCCAATGAAAACCCGCCTCCGACCGGCCGCTTTCTCGTACCTGATGACGCTGGCCCCAATGCTTGTTTGGGCCGGCCTGCCCGCGCAAAGCGCCGAACCGCCATCGGGCGCACGGCCGCCGAACATCATCGTTTACATGGCCGATGACCTGGGGTGGAACCATGTGAGTGCGGATCAGCCGACGTTCGGGACCCATGCGGCGATCTATCAC
>RFJD01000116.1 GCA_003695015.1 Verrucomicrobiota bacterium
CCGCCCGCCCGTGGCAGCACTCCTTCGCGCCCCGCGGCGCCGGCCGCCGGAGGTCCCGAGGAGGAACCGCCCATCGACGATGATGACGTGCCGTTCTGAGGGGTGATTTGCCCCACGGCCATCCACCAACCGCAATCTTTCCAATCCGACAAATCACCATGGCAACCGTTGAAGTCATTCTGACCGAACCGATCCCCGGGCTGGGGGCGGAGTCCGACAAGGTCAAGGTCCGGGCCGGCTACGCCCGCAACTACCTGCTGCCCATGGGCAAGGCCATCCTGCTGACCGAGGCGGGCGAGCGGCGCCTGGCCCGGTTGCGGGAGCGTCGCGTCAAGCGGGAGGCCGAAGAGCTGCAGAGCAGCCAGGAGCTGGCCAGCACGCTGGCCAAGATCCCGCTCAAGATCACCGTTCGCACCGGCGAGGAAGGCCGGATGTTTGGCGCCGTCACCGCCGCCACCATTGCCCAGGAACTCAAGCAGCAGTGGGACGTGGACCTGGACCGGCGCAAGATCCATTTGGAAGCGCCGATCAAGGAGCTGGGCGAGCACGAGATCGAACTCCGGCTCCATCCCAAGGTGCACGCCACCCTGAAGGTGGTCATCGAGAGCAGCACGCCGCTGCCGGAGCCGGAGACCGCCGGCGAGGACGTTTCGGCCTGAGCCGGAAGCGAGTCGGCCGCGGGGGGCGGTCGGCCCGGTTCCTGCCCCGCAAGAGCCTCCCGGGCGGGCGATTCGTCGCCTGTCGGGAGGCTTTGGCATGCCCGCACCGGGCGGTTCCCGACGATGGGCACAACTCTTCCAACAACCCGTGAATGGCCGGCGAACAACCCGGCGTTGCCACCCGGCCCGGTTCGGGGCGAGTCTTGGCGGACATGATTGACGACGTCGGCAGCGAGAGCGCCCCCGCCAAGGCCGACCTGAAGCGCCGTCCCCGCAAGAAAGCGGCGCGGAAGGTCGATCCCACCCGCTTGGAGCGCACGCCCCCCCATTCGTTGGAGGCGGAGCAGGGGGTGCTGGGGTGTCTGCTGCTGGCGCCCCGGGAAGGGGTGGGGCGTTGTCTGGAGCGGTTCGCCCGCGGCGCCGAGGTGTTCTACGACCCGCGCCACCAGATCATCTTCGAGACGGTGGTCGAGCTTTGCGACGCGAACCAGCCGGCGGACCTGGTGACGATCGGCCAGCGGCTGCGGGACAAGAAGGCCTTGGAGACGGTCGGCGGCTATCCCTACTTACAATCCCTCTTGGAAGCGGTGCCCTCGGCCGCCAACCTCGATTACTACGCCGACATCGTCCGCCAGAAATACCTCCTGCGCCGGGTGTTGACGACCTGCGCGGAGATCTCGGCCCGGGTTTACGACGAACAGGACGATCCGGAAGGGCTGTTGGACGCGGCCGAGGGGCAGTTCTTGAGCATCAGCCAGGAGCGGGCCGAGCGCACGCGGGCGGAGCTGCCGGCGTTGGTGAGCCGGGTGTTCAAGCAGATCGAGGAGCGCATCCAGAACCCGGGCCAGATGCCCGGCCTGCCGACCGGGTTTCGCGACTATGACCGCCGGACTGGCGGCCTGCAGCGGGGGGAGATGGTGGTCATCGCCGCCCGTCCCAGCATGGGCAAGACCTCGCTGGCGATGAACATCGTCGAGCACGTGGCGGTGACCCAAGGCAAGCCGGTGGGCGTGTTCAGCCTGGAGATGACGGGGGAACAACTGGTGCTGCGCATGATTTGTTCCCTGGCCCGGGTGGACCAGCACAAGGTCCGCTCCGGCATGCTCACCGAGGAGGAACTGCACCGGATTCTGGCGGCCACCAGCGAGCTGAACAAAGCCCCGGTGCACATCGACGACACCGCCGGGCTGAGCATCCGGCAGTTGCGCGGCCGGGCCCGCCGCATGTGGCAACAGCATCACGTCGAGCTGTTTGTCATTGACTACCTGCAGTTGCTCAATTCATCTACCGGCCGGCGGGGCGACTACAACCGACAGCAGGAAATCGCCGAGATTTCCAGCGGCATCAAGAGCCTCGCCAAGGAACTCGACGTGCCGATCATCGTGCTCAGCCAGCTCAACCGCGACGTGGAGCGGGAGAAGGGCCGGAAACCGCGGCTCTCCGACCTGCGGGAGTCCGGCGCCATCGAGCAGGACGCCGACGTGGTGGGGCTGCTGTATCGGGCCGACCCGGACAACCCGAACCGGGCCGCCGGCCAGGACGATGAGGAGGCCCAGCGGGTGGCCGAGGCCATTCCGGTCAACCTGCTGATCGCCAAGCAGCGCAACGGCCCCACCGGCGACGTCCACCTGACCTTGTTCCGCGCCTACACCCGGTTCGAAGATGCGGCCCTCTACAGTCCCGATGACATTCCCGCCGAGTCATAGCCGCCGGGGGTGGCGGCGTGTGTGGATGGGCCTGCTGGCGTTGATCGCCGGCGCGGTGCTCGCCTCCGCCGCCGAGGAACGCGTGGTGGCGATTCAGATCGAGCACATCGGTCCGCCCGCCGTCAGCGACGCCATGGTGCGGTCCAACCTGCGGGTCAAGGTGGGCGATCCTTACAATCGCAACGCGGTGGACAACGACATCCGCACCCTCTACGCCACCGGTTACTTCTACAACATCCGGGTGGTGCGGGAGCCGGCCGAGGGCGGCGTCAAGCTCCGTTACCTCCTCATCAGCAAGCCCACCCTCACCCGCATCGAATTCTCCGGCAACACCAAGTTCAGTGAACGGAAGCTGCTCAAGACCATTTCCTCGAAGGTGGGCGAGCCGCTGGACGAACGGAAGCTTCACGAGGACACCCAGGCCATCGTCAAGCTGTACCAGAAGAAGGGCTACCGCGAGACCAAGGTGCGCTATGTGCCGGTCGTGGACGCCGAGCTCGGCCGCGGCACCGTGACCTTCGAGATCACCGAGGCCCCCAAGGTGCGCATCGACGACGTGATCTTCGAAGGCGCCACCGCCTTCAAACAGAGCAAGCTCCGCAAGGTCATCAAGACCCGCCGGCACTGGTGGCTCTCGTGGCTGACCGGCAGCGGGGTGCTCAAGGACGAGGTGTTCGCCGAGGACAAGGACCGTCTGGCGGACTTCTACCGGGAGGCGGGCTACATCGATTTTGCCATCCGCGACGTCGAGTTTTTGCCGGTGGAGGGGAAGGAGAACCGGATCATCATCAAGTTCCACCTCCAGGAAGGCGTGCAGTACCGGGTGGGGCGGGTGCAGTTCGAGGGCAACGAGATCTTTCGCACCGAAGAGATCCGCGCCGGCTTGCGGGTGCGGGTGGGACGGAAGGAGATCGAGGGCCTGAGCATGGGGCCGGGCGAAATCTTCACCCCGGGCGGTCTGGACCGGGACCGCAAGGGGATCATCGATTTCTACGGCGCCCGCGGTTACATCGACGCCCGGGTGATCCCCGATCTCCATCCCAACACCGCGGCCGGCACGATGGACATCACCTACCGGATCACCGAGGGCCGGAAGTCCTACATCGAGCGCATCGACATCAAGGGCAACGTCAAGACCAAGGACCGGGTGATCCGGCGCGAGCTGGCGGTGGCGCCCGGCGAGGTGTTCGACATGGTGGGCGTGAGTCTGAGCACCAACCGCCTCTACGGCCTGCAGTACTTTTCCCGGGTCGAGGCCCGGCCCGAGCCCACCGACGTGCCCAACCGCAAGAACCTGGTCATCTCCGTCGAGGAGAAGAGCACCGGCGACATCCGGTTCGGCGCCGGGTTCAGCTCGATCGACGAACTGGTGGGGTTCGTCGAGTTGACCCAGGGCAATGCCGACATCTTCAAGCCGCCGTTGTTCTTCGGCACCGGCGCCGGCCAGAAGCTGCGGCTGGTGATGCAGTTGGGCACCGCCCGCCGGGACATCCAGTTCAGCTTCATCGAGCCGTGGTTCCTCGGCCGGAAACTGGCCCTGGGCCTGGACCTCTATCACCGGAACCTGCTGTATTACAGCGACGTCTATGACATCGACCTCACCGGTGGCCGCGTGACCCTCACCCGGGCGCTGTGGAACGACTACTGGCGGGGCTCGATCGGCTACAGCCTTTACAACGTCGGCTTGGTGGACGTGGAACCCACCGCCGCCCCGGAAATCTTGGCCGAGGAGGGCCACCTGCTGGTGTCCAAGCCGATCGGCCGCATCAGCTACGACTCGCGCAACTCCGTCCTCCTGCCGAACCGCGGCCAATTGACCGAGCTGGAAGTGGGCTTTGCCGGCGGGCCGTTCGGAGGGGACGCCGACTATTATTCGTGGGAAATCACCTCGAGCCACTACTTCCCCGGCTTGCTGCCGGGCCACGTCATCGAGGTCATCCTGCGGGGCGGGGTGATCGACACGTGGGATTCGAGCGGGCGGGTGCCGCTGTATGACCGCTGGACCTTGGGCGGGTTGTTCACCCTGCGGGGCTACCGGTACCGCGAAGTGGGGCCGTACGACTCGCTGGGGCAGGAGCCCATCGGCGGCCGCACCTATTGGTACGGCTCGGTCGAATACAGCATCCCGGTGATTGAACGCATCCGGCTGGCGGCTTTCTACGACATTGGCAACGTGTATCCGGACGCCTACAGCTTCGACCGCGCCGGGCCGGGCTACGGCCCGTACTCGGACAACTGGGGCGTGGGCATCCGGCTCAACATTCCGGGCATGGGGCCGTTGCGGCTGGACTACGCCATCCCCATCACGCACGACGACTTCGTCAGCGGCGACGGGCGGTTCCAGTTCAGCGTCGGCTACACCCGGAGCGGATATTAAACCAAGTGTTGGCGGCCGGGTTGGCCGTCTGTTAGCCTGAAACCATGAAGCGCAAACTGCTGATTCCTGTTCTGGCCGGGGTGCTTTGTCTGGCCGCCCCCGCCGCCCAAGCCCAGGTCAAGATCGCCGTCATCAACATGAAGACGGTCTTCGACGGCTACTGGAAGACCAAACAGTCGGACGCCATCGTCAAGGACCGTCAGGCCGAGTTCCAAAAGAACCGGGCCAAGATGCTCGAGGACTACCAGAAGGCCAACGAGGAGTACAAAACCCTCAGCGAACAGGCCAACGACCCGGCGCTTTCGGCCGAGGAACAGGCGCGCCGGCGCAAGACCGCCGACAACAAGCTGCTGGAGATCCGCGAGATCGAGCAGAGCATCAAGAACCTCGACCAGCAGTTCCAAGCCGACATCGCCGAGCAGGTCAAGCGCATGCGGGCCAACATCCTGCGCGACATTCAGGACGAGGTGAACCAGCAGGCCCGGGCCGCCGGCTTCAACCTGGTCCTCGACACCGCCGCCGAGAGCGTCAACCGCACGCCCATCATCCTGTTCAACTCCGGCCTGACGGACCTCACCCAGCCGGTCCTCCAGAAGCTCAACGCCAACGCCCCTCCGGGCGTGCTCGAAAACATCACCGGCTCGGGCCAGGCGCAGTAAACGGCCGCGCCCCCGGCGGGCGGCGGGGCTGCGGGAGGGGCCGATTGCCTGTCTCGGCCCGGTCCGGACCCACGCCATCACCGCCGGCCGCGTGGCGGGCTTGGTTCGTTCACCGGCGCGGCGGGCCCAACCGCGGGGGCCGTCGCGCCCGGTCCTTTCCACGATGAAAAAGAAGAAAGCCTACGCCGCCGCCGGGGTGGACATCGACCTCGGCAACCGCGTCAAGCAGGAGCTTCCGGCCTTGCTGGCCGCCACCAAACGGCCCGGTGTGCTTGGCAAGGTCGGCGGCTTTGGCGGTCTGTTTGCCCTGGACACCCGCCGCCACCGCCAGCCCGTTCTGGTCAGCAGCGTGGACGGCGTCGGCACCAAGCTGAAGGTCGCCTTCGCCGTGGGCCGGCACGACACCATCGGCCAGGACCTGGTCAACCACTGCGTCAACGACATCGTCGTGCTGGGCGCCGAGCCGCTGTTCTTCCTCGATTACCTGGGCGCCGGCAAACTCGAACCCAGGGTCTTCACCGAGATCGTCCGCGGGTTCGCCCAAGCCTGCGCCGAAAACCGCTGTGCCCTTCTGGGTGGCGAGACCGCCCAGATGCCCGGCTTCTACGCCCCCGGCGAATACGACGTCAGCGGGACCATCGTCGGCGTGGTCGAGAAGGCCAACCTCTTGGACGGTCGCCACATCCGGCCGGGCGACGTCTTGGTGGGGCTGGAATCCAACGGCCTCCATACCAACGGCTATTCGCTGGCCCGCAAGGTCCTGCTCGACCAACTCGGCCTGCGGCTGAACCGCCGCGTGCCCGAGCTGGGGCGCACCTTGGCGGAGGAGCTTTTGCGGATCCACCGCAGCTACGGCCCGTTGATCCTGCGCCTGCTGCGCCGCTTCAACCGCCCGGACGCCCGCCCCGCCATTCGCGGCATGGCCCACATCACCGGCGGCGGATTCATCGACAACATCCCGCGCATCCTGCCCGCGAAGTGCGACGCGATCGTCCGGAAGGGAACCTGGCCGGTGCCGCCGGTCTTCGAACTCATCCAGCGGGGCGGCGGCGTCGAGGAGGCCGAGATGTACCAGGTCTTCAACATGGGCGTCGGCATGGTGCTGGTGGTGGCCCCGGAGGCCGCCGACGGCATCCTGCGGGCCGTCCGGCGGACCGGGTTGCCCGCCTGGGTCATCGGCGAAGTGACCCGCGGCGCCGGCCGGTGCCGGGTGGTTTGATCGTCGCCGTCAAGCCGCCGACCCGCCTTCGCCCGAGGCAGCATGGACGGTTTGCGGAACAACGGCGCGTTGCCGGCGGTGCGGACCCTGCGCCTCGAGGACGACGGTTGTTTCCCGAACAGCCGGCTGCCGGTGCTGATTTATCCCGGCGCTTTCGACCCGAGCCGGCCTGATTTGGCGGAAATGGCGGGGCGGCGCCTCACGGCCAACGGATGGCCGGCGGCATGGATCGACGGCGTGTACCCGTTCCACCACTACCACAGCACGGCCCACGAAGCGTTGGTGGGACTGGCCGGGTGGGCGGAGGTGCAACTGGGCGGACCGGCCGGGCCGGTCGAGCGTCTTTCTCCCGGTGACCTCTGGGTCCTGCCCGCCGGGGTGGCTCATTGCGCCGTGGCCTCGGGGGCGGGCCTCCTGGTGCTGGGGGCGTATCCGGAAGGCCAGGAGTGGGACCTGTGCCGGGGATTGCCGGGCGAGCGCCCGGCCGCCGACGCCCGCATCGCGGCGGTGCCCCTGCCCGCCGGCGACCCGCTGGCGGGCCCGGCGGGACCTTTGGTGCGTTGGTGGCGGGCCGCGGGTTGACGCCGCGGGCGGGGGGCACGGGCTTCCGCACCGGGACGCAGTGGGCGGCACCGGCCGCCCCGCTTGCCAAGCCGTCGGCGGGCCGGTTAAGGTGTGTGGTTCTGTGCTTGGAACATGGCGAAGGATTACAAGAACACGCTGAATCTGCCGCGGACGGACTTCCCGATGAAGGCCGATCTGGTGCGGCGGGAACCGGAGCGTCTGGCCCGTTGGGAGCGGGAGGGTCTTTACGCCCGGATCCAGCAACGCCGCGCCGGGCGACCGCGGTTCGTGCTGCATGACGGCCCGCCGTTTGCCAATGGCGATGTCCACATCGGCACCGCCCTGAACAAGATTCTCAAGGACTTCATCATCAAGCACCGGACGTTGCGCGGTTTCCGGGCCCCCTACGTGCCGGGGTGGGACTGTCACGGGCTGCCCATCGAGTTCAAGGTGGTCCAGGAACTGCGCCGACAAGGGCAGGCGGAAACCGACCCCGCCAGCATCCGGCGGGCCTGTGCCGATTACGCCCGCAAGTACATCGACATCCAGCGGGAGCAGTTCCGGCGGTTGGGCGTGCTGGGGGAATGGGACCGCCCGTACCTGACGCTGGACCGCCAGTACGAGGCGGAGGAGCTGCGGCTGTTTGCCGATCTGGTCGAGCAGGGCTTCGTCTATCGGGGCAAGAAGCCGGTGTACTGGAGCATCCCCTGCCGCACGGCGCTGGCCGAGGCGGAGGTCGAGTACAAAGACCACACCAGCCAGAGCGTGTACGTGAAGTTCCCCGTGGTGGGGCATGAGAACACGTACCTGCTGATCTGGACGACCACGCCGTGGACGTTGCCGGCCAACCTGGCGGTGGCGTTCAATCCGCAGTTCAGCTACAGCCTCGTCCGGGTGGGCGAGGAGACCTGGGAGGACTACCTCGTTTGCACCTCCCTGCTCGAGGCGGTGGCGGCCAAGTGCGGCTGGCAGGGCTACCAGATCATTCGCAGCCTCGACGGCGGCCATTTCCGGAACGTCGAGTACCGGCATCCGTTCTGCGACCGGACGGGGCGGTTGTTCCCCGCGGATTTCGTGGACGACGAGACCGGCACCGGCTTCGTGCACATCGCCCCGGGGCACGGCATGGACGACTACCTGCTGGGGTTGCGGGAGGGGCTGCCGATCTATTCACCGGTGGACGACGACGGGCGGTTCATCCACACCGCGGACCTGCCGGTCGAGCAGCAGATGCCCGCGCACATGCTGGGCAAGGGGATCCTCGAGCAGGAGGGGCGCAGCGAGGCCAACGAGGTGGTCATCGAGGAGCTGAAGCAGCGGGGCGCGCTGGTGCATCTGGAGGATTACCTCCACAGCTATCCGCACTGCTGGCGGAGCAAGACGCCGGTGATTTTCCGGGCGATGGACCAGTGGTTCATCGGCGTGGACCACGAGCGGCAGGGCCGGCGGTTTCGGGACGAGGCGCTGGCCGAGATCGGCCGGGTGCGCTGGGTGCCGGAGTGGGGCCGGGCGCGGATCGAAGGCGCGGTGGCGTCGCGACCGGACTGGTGCATTTCGCGCCAGCGCGCCTGGGGGGTGCCGATCCCCGCGTTCTACACGGCGCAGGGAGAGCCGATTCTGGAGGCCCGGATCGTGCGGGCGGTGGCGGACTTGGTCGAGGAGCACGGGACGAACGTGTGGTTCGAGAAGGACGCCGCGGAGCTGTGGTCGCTGGTGCGGCCGGCCGATTGGTCCGGACCGGAGGCGGCGGCCAAGTCCACCGACACGCTGGACGTCTGGATCGATTCGGGATCCTCCTCGCGGGCCGTGTTGATGCGGCGGGAGGAGTTGCGGCCGGACAACCCCGAGGAACCGCACGGCTGGCAGGCAGACGTGTATCTCGAGGGCAGCGACCAGCACCGGGGCTGGTTTCAGTCGTCCCTGTTGCTGTCACTGGCGGCCAACGGCGCCGCGCCGTTCCGGACCGTCTTGACCCACGGATTCATGGTCGATGCCGACCGCGAGAAGATCTCGAAAAGCCGGCAGGACCAGGGCGGCTACGAGAAACCCCAGACCGCCGAGGCGTACGTCAGCCAGTGGGGGGCCGACATTCTCCGGCTGTGGGTGGCGTCGCAGGACTACCGCAACGACATCGTCGTCAGCGAGGAGCGGATCCGCAAGGTGGCCGAGACCTACCGGTTGTTGCGGAACACCCTCCGCTACCAGCTCGCAAACCTGTACGACTTCGACCCGGCGCGGCACGCCGTGCCGGAGGAGGCATTGACCGGGCTGGATCGCTGGATCCTGTGGCGTTTCGGCCAACTGGAACGCGAGGTGCAGGCGGCCTACGAGGCTTACGAGTTCCACGTGGTTTACCAGCGGTTGAGCCAGTTCGCCGCGGTGGAACTGTCGGCCGTTTACCACGACTTGGTGAAGGACCGGTTGTACACGGACGCGCCGGATTCGCCGCGGCGCCGTTCCACGCAAACGGCCCTGCACCGGCTGGTGACCGGCCTGTGTCAGTTGCTGGCGCCGGTGCTGGCTTTCACGGCGGACGAGGCGTGGGAGTTCATCCCGGGCCACGAGGGCGACTCGGTGCACGAGACGCTCTGGCAGCCGCGGGGGTTGGCGGAGGCGACCCCCGGGGAGACGGCGCGTTGGGAGGCATGGTTCCAACTGCGGGAGGAGGCGCTGGCGGAACTGGAAAAGGCGCGCCAGCAACGGTTGATCGGCCGGAGTCTGGAAGCGCGGCTAGAGGTGCGGGTGCCGGAGGCACTTTGGACGGCGGTCGGCGCCGCCGGGGGGGTCGAGGAACTGCGCGAGGTGTTCAACGTGTCCCGGTTGGATTGCCAGCCCGCCGCCGACGGAGAGGTGCGGGTGACGGTGACCCGGGCCGAGGGGCGGCGTTGCGAGCGGTGCTGGCACTGGGAACCGGACGTGGGCGCGGACGCCGCGCACCCGGAGCTGTGCGGCCGGTGCCGGGAAGTGGTGAACGAAGCGAAGCGTGAAGCCGCCGCGGAATAGGCTTGCCGGGGCGGCGGGTTTCGGCCACAAGACGCGGGCGCGGTGAGCTTGCAAGGCAAAGCCAGACTGGGAGTGCTCGGTTCCGGGAAGGGATCGAACTTCGTGGCCATTGCCGAGGCTTGCCGGCGGGGCCTTCTCGACGCCGAGGTGGCCGTGGTCCTGAGCGACGTCCCGGAGGCGGGCATCCTGGAACGGGCCGCCGAGCGCGGCATCCCGGCGCGGTACCTGGAACCGGGTCGCTTCCGCACGCGGTTGGACGAGGAAGCCGAGCAGCGCTATGTGGCCGCCCTCCAGGAGGCCGGCGTGGACTGGGTCGTGCTGGCCGGGTTCATGCGGATCCTCAAGGGGACCTTCCTCCGGGCCTTTCCGCTGCAGGTGGTGAACATCCATCCGTCGCTGCTGCCGAGCTTTCCCGGGCTCGAGGCGTGGAAGCAGGCGCTGGACTACGGCGTGAAGGTCACCGGGGTGACGGTTCACTTGGTGGACCAAGGGATCGACACCGGCCCCATCGTGCTGCAGGAACCGGTGCGCGTGCATGAGGACGACACCCCGGCGAGCCTGCATGCCCGGATCCAGGAAGTCGAACACCGGATTTATCCGGAGGCGCTCCAGTTGCTGGTGCACGGGCGCATCCGGGTGGAAGGCCGGCGGACCCGGCGGGTGGATTGAGGCCGCGGGCCTCCGCGCCGCGTCGCGCGCCCGCCCGGACGGGGGCGTGTCGAAAAGCCGGACGGATCTGAGAACGATGAGCGAAGAAACAAAGACCCGAGTGCTGCGTTTGGGGCTTCCGAAGGGAAGTCTCCAGCAGGCCACCATCGAGAAGATGGCCAAGGCCGGCTACAACATCTCCGTGTCCAGCCGGTCCTATGTGCCCTACGTGGACGATCCCGAGCTGGAGATCCGGTTCATCCGGGCCCAGGAAATCAGCCGTTACGTCGAGCACGGCTATCTCGACGCCGGCATCACCGGTTACGACTGGATCCGGGAAAACGGATCGAAGGTCCACGAGGTCGGCGAGTTCATTTTCAGCAAGGCCACCAGCCGCCCGGCCCGGTGGGTCCTGGCCGTTCCGGAGGACTCGCCAATCCGCTCGGTCAAGGATCTCGAAGGCAAGCGCATCGCCACCGAGGTCGTCAACCTGACCAAAGCCTGGCTCCGCAAGCACAAGGTCAAGGCCGAGGTCGAGTTCTCCTGGGGCGCCACCGAGGTCAAGGCCCACGAACTGGTGGACGCCATCGTCGATGTCACCGAGACCGGCACCTCCCTCCGCGCCAACAAACTGCGCATCGTGGACACCCTGCTGGTTTCCACCCCGCGCCTGATCGCCAACCACGCGTCGTGGAAGGACGACTGGAAGCGGGCCAAGATCGAAAACCTGGCCCTGCTGTTGCGCGGCGCCCTCGAGGCGGAGAAGAAGGTCGGCCTCAAGATGAACATCCGCGAGGACGCCCTGCCCGCGTTGCTCGAGAATTTGCCCGCATTGCGGCGGCCCACCATCTCCCGGCTCAGCGTCGAAGGGTGGGTGGCCGTGGAAACCGTGATTGACGAAAGCGTCGTTCGGGAGATCATTCCCCAGCTCAAGGCGGCGGGGGCCGAGGGCATCATCGAGTACCCCCTCAACAAGGTCGTCTATTGACCGGCCGACGCCTCCAAACCATTACCGAGACCGACAGCCGAAACGAGCAACCATGGGTTCACTGAAAAAGCGCCGGAAGGCCAAGATCAACAAACACAAGCGTCGCAAGAAACTCCGTGCCAACCGGCACAAGAAGCGCACCTGGCAGAAGTAGGCTCGACCGGGCCCGCTCGACGTCCACGAGGGCGCCCCTTCCCGAACGGGAACGGGGGGCCTTTCGTTCTGTCCGCTCCCGGCAAGACCGCCGGTCCCCACCCGGTTTGGCGGCGGCGCTTCTGGCTGGTTGTCTCCTGCTGAGCGGCTGCGCCACTGGCTGGCATCGGACCTCGCAGCCGGCCGCCGCGGCTGCCGACCGTCCCCGCCTGAGCGACGCCGAACTCGACCGGCTCGCCGACGCCTACGCCCACTATGCCCAGGGCGTCATGCTGGAAACCCGCGGCGAGGAAGAGCCGGCCCTCGAGGAGTACCGCCAAGCCCTCGAAGCCGATCCTTCCAACGAGCTTCTGGCCGTCCAGCTCGCCGGCCGTTATCTCCAGAAACAGCAACCCGACCAAGCCGTCAACCTGCTCCGGGAGGTGCTGAAGGCCAACCCGGATGCCGGCGGCCTTTATGGCTGGCTGGGGATGGCCCACCAAGCCGCCGGGCGCACCAACGAGGCCGCCCGCGCCTTCCGGGAGTGCACCCGGCGCGCGCCGGACGTGTTCATCGGCTATGCCGGACTGGCCCGGATGGCCTACGAGGCCAGGGACGCCAAGACCGCGTTGGACGTGCTGGACAAGGCGGCCGGCCGCCCGGTCGAGGACCCGCGTTTCTGGGTTTCCCTGGCCGACACGCTGGCCATGGGCGTCCGACAAAAGGTGCTCACCAACGAGCAGGTCCGGGATCGCATCAAGCGCGCCCTGGACCGCGCCGACGCCGCCAACCCGGACGCCCCCGATCTCCTCCAGCGCATGGCCGAGCTGTACCGGGCGGGCGGCTTCCTCCCCGAGGCCATCCGGTATTACGAACGGCTCGTCGGGGTGGCCGCCACGCAGAGCCCCGGCCTCCAGGCCCTCTTGCGCGAGCAGCTCTACCGGCTCTACCTGCAGACCGGCGACAAGGAGAAAGCCGAGGCGCAACTCCGGGCCCTGTTGGACCTCAACCCCACCAACCCGCAGATCCGCCTCTTGCTCGCCCGGGCCGCGGTCGAACGGCGCGACTTCCCCGAGGCGGTCCGGCACCTCGAACAATTGCTCCTGGTGCAGCCGGACTTCGAGCCCGCTTACTACGAGCTGATCTCGGTCCATCTCCAAGCCGACCAACCCGACGAAGCCGAGGCCGTCCTGGCGCGGGTTCGCGAACGGTTCAAACCCGGCTTCCAGTACGAGCTGACCGCCGGCGTCCTCGCCATGGTGCGGGAGCAATACGCCGAAGCCGTCCGCCACCTCACCCGGGCCGAAACCCTCGGCCGGGAGGAGGCGCCCGAGCGGCTGGACGGGCGGTTCTATTTTCAGCTCGGCTCGGCCTGCGAACGGGCCGGCGACTACGAGCAGGCCGTCCGTTATCTGAAGCGTTCGCTCGAATTGGACCCCGGCAACCCGGTGACCCTCAACTACCTCGGCTACATGTGGGCCGACCGGGGCGAAAACCTCGAGGAAGCCCTCCGCCTCATCCAGCAGGCCGTCGAGAAGGATCCCGACAACCCCGCCTACCTCGACAGTCTGGCGTGGGCGCTCTACAAGCTCGGCCGCGCCGCCGAGGCCCTCCCCCACCAGTTGCGCGCCGTGGTCCTCCAAAAGGAACCGGATGCCACCTTGCTGGATCACTTGGGCGACATTCACGCCGCCCTCGGCCACAAGGACCAGGCCCGGGACGCCTACGACCGCGCCCTGGCCATCAAGGACGACCCGGCCATCCGCCGCAAACGCGACGCCCTCGACCCATGAGCCCGCCCGAGCCGCTCCGGTTTCGCCGCCATTACACCGTGGCGGAGGCCAACGCCCTGCTGCCGCAGGTCCGGGCCTGGCTCCGGGAAATCCGCGAAATCGTCACCCTCCTGAGCCACTTGGGCGAACGGGTGGACCGGTGGATCGACTCCGGGCGCGACGCCGGCGGGGCGGAGGTCGAACACCTCGTGCGGCGTTGGGTGCAGGCGGCGCAATTGAGCGACGAGCTGGGCCGCCGGGAAATCCTGGTCAAGGACCTCGAACGCGGGCTGGTGGACTTCCCGGCCTTCGTGGGCGGGCGGGAGGTGTTTCTCTGCTGGGAGGAGGGCGAGGAGGAGGTGCGTTTCTGGCACGACCTGGATGCCGGCTACGCCGGCCGCCAAGCAGTCGAGTAGAGCGCCGGCATCCGGCGGGGCGGTCGGCCCATCGCTTGCAGCGGCAACTTGGAATGCAGCGCGAGACCCACGCAGCCTCCCGCTCGCGACACCCCGGGGGTCCTTCATTCCCGGGCGCCAAGCGGTCGGCCGGCTCGTGGGACGATCCGCCCGCAAGACCGGTTCAATAGCACGGATTCGGATGGCCACGCCGCCGCCGGCCGAATCACTCCGGTCACCAGATTCTCACCAGGGTGACCCCATGGCGCGGCACTTGACTGGAAAACTCGCCGCTGAACTCCCCAAGGTCCCGCTGGCGCCAGAGATCCCGCACCCGGTGGGCGCCGGTCAGTTTCAGGTCGCTCCACCGCGCCGTGACCCGGGCGGGCAACGGCCCGCGATTGAACAGCCCCACCGCCAGCGAACCGTCTTCCATCGGCTTGGCCCACACTTCGGTGGCGCCTTCCCGGGCCACGCGCGCGGCCTGGCGGCCGAGGGGGTCTTGGTTGACCTCCAGCACCTCGTCGTTGGTCAGCAGGTTGAGCGTGAAGTCGTCCAGTTGGGTCATGTCGCACCCGATCAGGAGCGGGGCGCTCAGGAGGCACCACAGGCTGATGTGCGTGTATTGTTCGTTGGGCGTGAGACGGGTGGGATGGAGCTGCGGCCCCCAACCGACCCGTCCGACCACCAGCATGTCCGGGTCGTTCCAGTGTCCCGGGCCGGCATAGGCTTCGCGCCCGGCCTGATTGAAGCCGATGCCCGCCATGCTGCCCCAAGTGTCGCGGATGTCGCCGGTGGTGCGCCAGCAATTGCCGCCCACGCGCGCCCCCCATTCATGCACGTTGCCCATCCCGTATTGGCAGAGGCTGAAGACGATGTCGCGGGGCACGCGATCGAGCGCGTCGCGCATGATGGCATACGGCACCATGAGCGGCCGGCGTGATTGGAACTCGGGCGGCGCCCACGCGGACTCGAAGCGATGCAGATCGACCGGATGAGAGCGTTGGGCCTCCAGTTCCGGCCGGTAGGAGCACCAGTCGTACTTGAGATAGTCAATGCCCCACTCGGCGTATTGTTGGGCATCGAGCCGTTCGTGATCAAAACTGCCGAGACAGCCGCCACAGGTCCTCGGGCCCGGCGAGGAATAAATGCCCACCTTCAGTCCCATCGCGTGGATGGCGTCGCACAAGGCCTTCATGTCGGGGAACCGCGGATTGGGCACGATCCGGCCCTGGGCGTCGCGTCCGGGGCCGCCCAGCGTGGGGTCGTCCGAGCCCGGCTTCTGTTCCCAGAAATCGTCGATGTTGATGTAGGTCCAGCCGTGGTTGACCAGACCACTGCGCACCATGGCCTTGGCGGCGGAGAGGACCTTCTCGGCCGTGACGCTGCCGGCAAAGCAGTTCCAACTGTTCCAGCCCATGGGGGGCGTCAGGGCGATCTGATCGCCGCACCGGATTCGCAACTCGCGCTCGGCCCGTCCGAGCCTGTTCTTGGCGCTCAACCTGACCTTGTACTCGCCGCGCTGCTTCACGACGCCGGTGATGATGCCCGTGGCAGGGTCCAGCTTCAGCCCCTCGGGCAACCCGCTCGCCGCAAACCGCATCGGCCGTTCGCCCGTGGCCGGTATCCGGAACAGGAAGGGGTGGCCGGGCCGGCAGCCCACCACCCGCGCGCCGTTGATGCGGGGTGTGGGCGGGGGCGGCGGCGTAAGCACGTACGGCTCCTCCCGCGGCGGGGCGGCGACCTCCGGCTTGGCCCCGACATAATCGAAGCGTGCTTCGGCCCAATCGGCGTGGTCGTAGTCGATGCCGTCGCCGGCGTCGGTGACCAGCAGGATCAGCCGGCGCACGCCGTGCAGGTCCACCTCGACCGGTTGGGCGGCGTCGCCGCCGTGCAGGATGCCGCTTTCCCACAGGGTCCTCCCGTCGCCGAGCACGTGGAACCGGACACTGGCACGCGTGCCTCGGCATTCGTCGTCCACGCCGACCCGGGCGGTGAAACGGGTCGCAGTGCCGTGAAGATCCAGCACGAGCGTGCTTTCGGCATGGGTGCCCAGGCCGCGTTCGAAGTTCTGGCCGCCGATCCGCAAGGGCCGGTTGTCCACGGAACGGTTGCGGCGCGGCTCTCCCCATTGCTGGTCGGTCTTGCTGATGTCCAGTTCATCCAGCCAGACCGTGGCCGCGGAGGCAGAACCGGCCAGCAGGACGAGGGCCAGGCCGGTGGCGAGGGCGGTCAACCGTCGCGAAAAGGACACCCCCAATGCGGCGGGAGGGGGCGTGTGAAGCGGAACGCGTTTCATGGCGCCAGCCTGTGCCGGCCCCCAAGCCATGTCAAGAAACCGTCCGGTGGACAGCCGCCACTGGCGGACCCACGGTTCTTCGGCCTGCGGCCTGCCCCTGACCGGTGACGGCATGCTGAAGCTGCGTGTGAGGCGCGGCGGACCACCCCGCCGGAGCGAGACGGAGATTGAACCCTTTCGGTGTCGCCGGGCTCGGGCGGTTCCGGTGGAGCGGGGAGGTGGCCCGGCGGGTTGTTGTCATTCCGATGTGGTGTGGATCGAGCCTGATGGCATGATGAGGCTGGCAACAGCGCGGGATGATGGATGAGCCGGAGTTGGGCCGGTTCACTGGCGTGGCGCCGTGGCTGGACATGGTCCGATGAAGCGGTGGTTGGTTCGCATGGTGATGAAGGTGATCGCCGTTGCCGTGGCCCTCGGGTTGGCGGCGGTCGGGCTGTTGCTGTGGCAGCTCCAGCGGGCGGTCCAGCGGCAGTGGCAAGCGGCTCGGGCGGCGCACCCGCATCCGGGCGATGATGTGGCGGCGTTGCTCGATTTCGTGCGGTCGGAGGAGCACCCGTTGTCCGAGCGGAATCTGGCGGTGTGGACGCTGGGACGGCTGGCCGATCCGCGGGCCCTGCCGGTGCTGGAG